>DAIOVR010000045.1:0-15288 GCA_036758905.1 Beijerinckiaceae bacterium
ATCCTCATCGAAACGCTCGCGGATATTGAAAACCTCTCCCATCTCGAAGGGCGCGATTTGGCCTTTGTCACGCAGACCACTTTATCCGTCGATGACACACGCGAGATTGTCGATGCGCTAAAAACGCGCTTTCCCTCCATCGTCGGGCCGCACAAAGAAGATATTTGCTACGCCACCACCAACCGGCAAGAAGCGGTCCGCCAAGTTGCAGGCCGCTGCGATGCCGTGTTTGTCGTAGGCTCGTGGAACTCCTCCAATTCGCAGCGCTTGCGCGAAGTAGCCGAGCGCGAAGGCACGCCGATTGCGCGCCTCGTTAATCGCGCTGCGGATATTGACTGGTCTGAATTGGGTTCCATCCGCACCATTGGTATCACGGCTGGTGCATCAGCGCCCGATATATTGGTCGAAGAAATCGTCGATGCGTTCGGCGAGCGTTTTGCCATCACCGTTGAAACCATCACCACGGCGGATGAAACCATGTTCTTTCCTCTTCCGCGCGAATTGCGCCAAGCCGCCGGAGAGTAAATCATGGCCGTTTATACCGAAGTACCCGATGATGATTTGGCACGCTTCATTGCAGGCTATGACATTGGCGGCGTACTCGCGCTCAAAGGCATTGCCGAAGGCGTCGAGAATTCCAATTTCCTGCTTCATACTGAGGCTGGTTATTTCATTCTGACGCTCTACGAAAAGCGCGTGAAGGCGGAGGATTTACCGTTCTTTATCGATCTCATGGAGCATCTTTCAAAGCGCGGCATCAACTGTCCGCAACCGGTGCGCAATCGTGCCGGCGAAGCGCTTGGTACACTCGCAGGTCGTCCCGCTGCCATTGTTACGTTTCTCGAAGGCGTGGGCGTTAACAACGCAACCGTTCAACATTGCGCGGCAGTAGGTGGCGCTCTTGCAAAGCTGCATCTGGCGGGCGCTGATTTCAATGGCAAACGCATCAACGCATTGACCGTGCATGGCTGGCGGCCTCTTTATGAAGCCGCACGCGAACGTGCTGATACCGTAACGCCCGGCTTAGAAGGTGCGACACGCGAGGCGCTCATCGAGCTCGAACAAAATTGGCCGAAAAATCTACCAAGCGGCGTCATCCATGCTGATCTTTTTCCGGATAATGTGTTCTTCTTGAAAAGCGAATTATCAGGCCTCATTGATTTCTATTTCGCCTGCACCGATTTCTACGCCTATGATTTGGCCATCGGATTGAATGCATGGTGCTTTGAAAAAGACGGCTCGTTCAACATGACCAAAGGCCGCGCGATGATTGCGGGCTATCGTGCAATCCGTCCATTGAGCGCGGCTGAAATCGACGCCCTTCCTATTTTATGCCGTGGTGCGGCTTTACGCTTCATGCTGACGCGCCTTGTTGATTGGCTCAACGTGCCCCCGGGCGCATTGGTGAAGCCAAAAGATCCGCTCGAATATTATAAAAAATTGCGTTTCTTCCAATCCTCGCAAAAGGCGAGCGATTATGGCGCTTGACGCATGAACGACGTCTCATCGACGAACCGCGTCACGCTTTTTACTGATGGCGCCTGTTCCGGTAATCCGGGCCCCGGCGGTTGGGGTGTGTTGATGATCTATGGCGAGGCGCGCAAGACGCTGAACGGCGGCGAGCAACTCACCACCAATAACCGCATGGAATTGATGGCCGCCATTATGGGCCTTGAATCGCTCAAGCGCCCTTGCACCGTCGATCTTTGGACCGATAGCCAATATGTCAAACAAGGCATCTCGCAATGGATGCATGGCTGGAAGCGCAATGGCTGGAAAACCGCCGATAAAAAGCCCGTTAAAAATGTCGATCTGTGGCAGAGATTAGACGAAGCCGTGCAACGCCATGACGTGACGTTCCACTGGGTGAAAGGCCATGCAGGCCATCTGGAAAACGAAGAAGTGGATGGCTTGGCCCGCGCGGGCATGGAGCCATTCAAATAGGCGCGCTTGCGAGGTCGTCGACCTAACCAATTTGTCACAAAGACGCCATGGTTTGTCGCAACACTCCACCCTATATAAAAGGCATAAGGGAGTCCCAGATCATGAATGTAGACGAAAAGCAGCTTCTTACCTCGCTCTTTGACCGTATCCGCACCGCAAGCGCGGCCCCGCGAGATCCTGAGGCCGAGGCCTTGATCAATAATGCCGTCCGCGAACAGCCTTATGCCCCCTATCTCATGGCGCAGGCGGTTTTGCTGCAGGAACAAGCGCTCAAAGCCGCCGATACCCGCTTGCATGAGCTTGAAGGTAAAATCGCAGCCCTTGAACAATCGAAAGCAGAACCTGCCCAAAGCTTTCTAGGCGGCGTTGGCGCTTCGCTCTTTGGCGGCGGCAAGACGGCCAGTGGCCTGCCCTCCGTTGGCGCCTCGCCACAACCTCAGCCCACCCCGGGCGTATGGGGGCAACCTAGGCAGGCAGCCCAACCCGGCTATGCGCCGCAACCTTCTTATGCCCCGCAACAAGGCTACGCACCCCAAGCACCAGCGGGCGGCGGCTTCTTGCAAAGCGCCATGACAACAGCGGCCGGTGTCGCAGGCGGTGCCTTGCTTTACCAAGGCATTTCCTCGCTGTTTCATACGGGCGGCGGTTATGGCGGCGGCTTTGGTGGCTACGGAATGGGCGGCGGCTATGGGATGGGTGGCGAAACAATCGTCAATGAAACCGTTTATGAAACCGTGAACAATTACGGCTCTCAGGTTCCAACTCCACCAACCCAAGCCGATTGGGGCTCATCGGACGCTGTTCAAGCCGATAGCGGCTACCAAGACGCTTCTTACGATGACAGTTCATTTGATAGCGGGTCGGATGATAGCGGGTTCGCTTAACATCTTCCGAATGTCATCCAACTGTGTCACAAGGGCGGGCCTCATCAGGACCCGCCCTTTTCATGTCTACCCATACGCTCCCCGCTTCTTTGATGCTCACCCCCGGTTCCGATGCGGATGGCCAAGGCATGGCCGCGCTGATTGCGCGCATTTTCGCTGACTATGAGAATTGCCCCTTCGTGCCCGAAGAATTTCCGGAGCTTCAGTCCCCTGCGACCTATTATGCGGGCAAAGGCGGCAAACTCTGGGTCGTCAAGGATACATCCTCGCAAAGCGTCGTAGGCTCGATTGCGATTACGCCAACCCATCAATCAGGAGAGGCAGAACTCTTTAAAGTCTATCTCGCGCATCAATGGCGCGGCACCGGGCTCGCGCAAACCTTGCTCACAACAGCCTTCAATTGGGCGCGCAACGCCAAGCTTCATTCGGTCGTGCTGTGGACAGATACGCGCTTTATCGCAGGCCATCATTTCTACGAAAAACAAGGCTTTGTACGCGTGCCAGGAATCCGTGCGCTCCACGATGCCGCCAGCACATTTGAATTTGGCTATCACACGCGGCTAACCGAAACGGTCGCACCATGAAGCCTGTTCTTCGTCACGATCTTTCCGCAGGTCCCATCCTGCTCGCCTGCCTCGGCGTATTGCTGCTCACATCGCTTGATGGCGTGGCTAAAGAACTCAGCCTGAGGCACGCCACCGTCGATGTAGTCGCCATTCGTTATGTGTCAGGTGTGTTCTGGTCGAGCATCACAACCCTCATCCTCAGGCCGCCACTGCCTAATCTTAACATGATCAAAGCGCATTCCATCCGCGCCTTCTTCTTTGCGCTGACGAGCTATTTGTTTTTCTTTTCGCTCGGCGCCTTGCCACTTGTTGAAGTGATGGTGGTTACCTTCGTCTCGCCCATCTTCATGGCGCTGTTCGGCCGCATCCTCTTGGGCGAGAAGGTTCATCCCTCAACCGCCTTGGCAATTGCGATTAGCTTTGCCGGTGTCTTGGTCATTGCCATGGGAAAAGGCTTTTCACCGCTGAGCATGGCCGGAAGCTGGATCGGTATTCTGGCAGCCCTTGGCTCAACCGGAACCTATGCGCTATCGGGCGTCTTGCTAAGGGCCAGAACGGGCAGCGACCCGATCGCCTCCATCGTCATTCTACAAAATGTGCTAACCGCCGCCATTATCGTCCCGATCGCCTTCTTTATCGGCACACCCTTCGAGGCCATTGTGCAAGATTGGCCTTTGGTCCTCCTGATTGGCGCCTTGGGAACCGGCGGGCAATTCGCCATGGCATTGGCGCTACGTGCCGCCCCCGCCGCCCGCATCGGCGTTGTGGATTATACGAGCCTGATCTGGGCTAGTCTGATCGGTATTGTCATCTTCGCCGAATGGCCGGAACCGACCGTCTATATCGGCGCGGCGATGATTATGGCTGCTTCTTTTCTGCTTCTGAGGCAGAAAAAGCCAAAATTATCAACGAATTGACGCAACGCACAAGAAATTTTCCGGGCTGCTCCTTGACACAGCCCGACCCCGCACCTATCTCAACCCTCGCATGTTAGCACTCGCAGTTGGTGAGTGCTAACACCACCGCATTCTGGCATATGCCAAAGACTGCATCGATTAACGACAAAGGAAGCGAACCATGAAATTTCGTCCGCTGCATGACCGTGTGGTCGTACGCCGCCTCGATTCTGAGGAAAAGACCAAGGGTGGCATCATTATTCCAGACTCCGCCAAGGAAAAGCCGCAAGAAGGCGAAATCGTCGCCGTCGGCACCGGCGCCCGCGATGAAAGCGGCAAGCTCGTTCCGCTCGACGTCAAGAAGGGCGACAAGGTCCTTTTCGGCAAGTGGTCGGGAACGGAAGTCAAGATTGATGGCCAGGACCTTCTGATCATGAAGGAATCCGACATCATGGGCGTGATCGGCAAGTAAGCCTTTCAACCCTTTCCACCTTTCTATCATTTTTTACTCTTAAAGGAGCAGATCACTATGGCTGCCAAACACGTTCACTTCGGCTCTGATGCCCGCGACCGCATGCTGCGCGGCGTCGACATTCTCGCCAACGCCGTCAAGGTAACGCTCGGCCCGAAAGGCCGTAACGTCGTTATCGACAAGTCCTTCGGCGCACCGCGCATCACCAAGGACGGTGTTACCGTTGCAAAGGACATCGAGCTTGAAGACAAGTTCGAAAACATGGGCGCACAGATGCTGCGCGAAGTCGCTTCGAAGACGAACGACATCGCTGGCGACGGCACCACAACCGCAACCGTTCTTGCTCAAGCCATCGTTCGCGAAGGCGTGAAGTATGTCACGGCCGGCATGAACCCAATGGATTTGAAGCGCGGCGTCGACATGGCTGTCGAAGTAGCGATCAAGGACATCAAGGCTCGCGCCAAGAAGGTTAAGTCCACCGACGAAGTAGCTCAAGTCGGCACGATCTCGGCAAACGGCGACGCGCTCATCGGCAAGATGATTGCAAACGCCATGCAGAAGGTTGGTAACGAAGGCGTTATCACGGTTGAAGAAGCCAAGACCGCAGAGACCGAAGTGGATATCGTTGAAGGTATGCAGTTCGATCGTGGCTATCTCTCGCCATACTTCATCACCAATGCGGACAAGATGACCGTCGAACTCGACGATCCCTACATCCTCATTCACGAAAAGAAGCTTTCTTCGTTGCAAGCCATGTTGCCAGTGCTCGAGTCGGTCGTTCAGACCGGCAAGCCATTGCTCATCATCGCTGAAGACGTTGAAGGCGAAGCGCTTGCAACGCTCGTCGTTAACAAGCTCCGTGGCGGCCTCAAGGTTGCAGCCGTTAAGGCTCCAGGCTTCGGCGATCGCCGCAAGGCTATGCTCGAAGACATCGCGATCCTCACCGCTGGTGAAATGATTGCGGAAGACCTTGGCATCAAGCTTGAGAGCGTAACGCTTCCAATGCTCGGCCGCGCCAAGAAGGTGCGTATCGACAAGGAAAACACCACGATCATCGACGGCGCTGGCAAAAAGAAAGACATCGAAGGCCGCGTCAACCAGATCAAGGCACAGGTTGAAGAAACCACCTCCGACTACGACCGTGAGAAGCTCCAGGAGCGTCTTGCTAAGCTCGCAGGCGGTGTTGCCGTGATCCGCGTCGGCGGTGCGACGGAAATCGAAGTGAAGGAAAAGAAGGATCGCGTTGATGACGCGCTCAATGCAACGCGCGCAGCCGTTGAAGAAGGCATCGTCCCAGGCGGCGGTACCGCGCTTCTTCGCGCCAAGGCAGCGGTTTCCAAGCTAAAGTCCGATCATCCAGACGTTCAGGCCGGCATCAATATCGTGATGAAGGCGCTTGAAGCCCCAATCCGTCAGATCGTTGAAAACGCTGGCGTTGAAGGCTCGATCGTCGTCAACAAGATCAACGAGAACAAGTCACAGACCTACGGTTACAACGCGCAGACCGAAGAATATGTCGACATGCTCACGGCTGGTATCGTTGACCCTGCAAAGGTTGTTCGCACAGCCCTTCAGGACGCAGCGTCCGTTGCTGGTCTCTTGATCACGACCGAAGCCATGATCGCTGAGACGCCGAAGGACAAGCCTGCAATGCCAATGGGCGGCCCAGGCGGCGGCATGGGCGGCATGGACTTCTAAGAAGTTCATCTCCTAAAGCTAATGAAACAGGCCGGGGAAACCCGGCCTGTTTTTTATTCATCAACCGTCATTGCGAGTGAGGAGCGGTTCGCGAAGCAACCCTAAGCCCGTCATTGCGAGCGAACGCGAAGCAAACCAGCTAATATGTATTATTTAAGTGCAATGAATTGATTGCGCTCTTTCCTGAATCTCCAACTGGGTTGCTTCGCGTTCGCTCGCAATGACGGATACATTAACCCAGCGAGCTACGCACATTTTCAATAAATTGCGTTGTCGAACGCTCAAAGGAATAGCGCGCTGCAAAAGCGCGGCATCGTTCCCGCGATAGCGCCATCGCTGCACGGGCAGCCATCGACAAATCTTCGTTTAAAACGCCAACTTCAGCCAATTCGATATCAGCCAATAATCCCTCGCCGGGAAACGAGGCCACCGGCACGCCAGAAGCCAAAGCTTCTAACAACACAAGCCCGAATGTCTCGGTTCGGCTTGGAAAGACAAACACATCGGCAGCAGCATAAATTGCCGCCAATTCCTCACCAAATTTCGCGCCCAAAAAACGTGCTTCAGGATAAGCGGCCTCGAGCCTTTCACGATCAGGCCCATCGCCCACCATGACTTTTGTGCCCGGCAAATCGAGCTTCAAAAATGCATCGAGATTTTTTTCAACCGCCAACCGCGCAACGCACAGAAAAATCGGCCCTTCAACATCAAGAACCTTCTCATCCCGCGGACGATAAAGCTCCATATCAACGCCGCGCGACCAGATCATCAGATTATCAAACCCAACCGCGCGTAACTCGCTCGCTAGAGCTTCGGTTGCCACCATCACACCATCGCCGCCATTATGAAAACGGCGGAGCAATGAATACGTCACGCGTTCGGGAACGGGTAAGCGGGCACGCAAATATTGCGGATAACGCGTATGGTAACAGGTGGTAAAAGGGATCTTACGCGTCTTGCAATAACGACGGGCCAAAAGCCCGAGCGGGCCTTCGGTTGCGATATGAATCGCATCGGCCTTTGCAGCGTCAATTAAACGGGCCATCACGCGAGGGCGCGCAATAGAAAGCCTGATCTCGCGATAGCCCGGCATGGGCAAGGTACGAAACTGATCGGGTGTTAAAAAAACAATGTCGTCGCCCATGCGTCGGGCTTCTGCCTCGAGCTGTTCGAGCGAACGCACGACGCCATTGACCTGCGGCCGCCACGCATCAGTGACGACAAGAATGCGCATTAAGCAGCCGACTTCAAACGAACATCGTCGAGCGATGTAATATCCGCGGTCGCCTTAATCGATGTCCAGCGAATAATCTCGAGCGCGCCCGTTTCATCCTCGACAAGCGCCGTGCATGAATCAACCCAATCACCCGTATTGACATAAAGGCATTCACCCATATCCCGCATAACAGGTGCATGAATATGGCCGCAAATGACGCCATGCACATCAGATTTTTTCGCATCATTCACCACCGCCTTCTCAAAGGCACCGATAAAATTGACCGCGCGTTTCACCTTCTGCTTGCTCCAGCCCGAGAACGACCAATAAGGCAACCCTAACCGCCGACGGAACCACCCAATCGTCACATTAAGGCCGATCGCAATATCATATGCCCAATCACCCAGATGGGCCAACCATTTCACATTGCGAACCACGACATCAAATTTATCGCCGTGCAAAACGAGCATGCGCTTGCCGTCAACGGTTTCGAAAATCGCTTCTTCTTGGATATCGACGCCACCAAATTGGTGCCCGACATAATCCCGCAAAAACTCGTCATGGTTGCCGGGAATATAAATCATCTTCGTGCCTTTGCGCACTTTGCGTAAAAGCTTCTGCACAACGTCATTATGCGATTGCGGCCAATACCATGCCGCTTTCAATCGCCAGCCATCGATAATATCGCCAACGAGATAGATAGTATCTGCCTCGACATGCTTTAAAAAATCGAGCAGTAAATCGGCTTGGCATCCTTTTGTTCCAAGATGAACATCGGACAAAAACAAGGTGCGGACCTTACGAACATGGATATCAACCAAACCCTATCTCCCCGAGCGAATCATATTCGGCTCATATGGACCCAAAAACCTTGACGGCATCATGACACAGATCACGCTTTTGCCGGAATTCGTGCGAACAGCAATGCCGCTTATCCGTATTAGCTCGACCAATTCTGCTTAAACTCGCCATAAAGCGTTAAGCCGCCACAGGCGAATAAGGTTTGTCCCGTCATATAAGACGCATCATCCGAGGCCAAAAACGCAAAAACCTTAGCCATTTCTTCAGGTTCTGCCGCGCGGCCCATCGGAATATGGCTTTCAACGCCTTGTTTGGCTTGTGGATCATTGCGCCAAGCATCATTCATCGTGGTCAACACAGCGCCGGGCCCTACAGCATTCACGCGAATACCCCGATCAGCAAATTCGAGCGCAAGCGTACGCGTAAAATTACCCATGCCGCCTTTGCTGACCGAATAAGCGAGGAACCCTGGTTTTGGAATAATCTCATGCACGCTTGTCGTATTGATCACGACCCCACCGCCAGCACGCGTCAAGAAATGCGCAATGGCATGTTCGGCGCAATAGGCTTGGCCCATAATATTGACAGCAATAATGCGTTCAAAGGTTGCAGCATCAAAACCATCACCGGGAGTCTCGGCTTGAATACCGGCATTATTGACGAGAATATCCAACCGCCCCCACGCTTGCACAAGGTCATCAATCATTGCTTTGACGTCAGAGAGCTTCGCAACATCTGCTACAGCCTCGCGGTGCAATTTGCTGCCATGCCCCTCAGCTTCACTGATCCGGTTAAGGTTCTTGATTGTCTCGGCTGCTTCAGCGTGATCGTTATAATGATTAACCGCAACGGTCCCGCCTTCTGCCGCAAAGCGTTCGGCCACAGCACGGCCAATGCCGCGCGATCCACCCGTGACAAGCGCAAATTTTTCTTGGAAACGATGTCTTGAAAGGTTCACGTCCAACTCCAATACGATCAAGATGCGGTACGAATCTTTCGTCCACCGCGTTTAAACCCGCGATAAGCGAGAAGCACAGCAAGAACAAGCCCAAACACCACCGGCCAAGTGATATCACGCTTCACAAGCCACCAATAATGAACAATGCCAAGAATCGCGATGGGATAAATCGCTTTATGCAAAGCCGACCACCGCGAACCGCCCAATCGCAACACCCAACCGCGTGTCGAAGTCACTGCCAATGGAACAAGCAAAACAAAAGCAGCAAAGCCCACGAGAATAAAGGGACGTTTCACAATCTCTCGCGCCATGTCGCTTAAATCAAACAAGCGATCAAAACCGATATAAGAGAGAAAATGTACTGAGGCATAAAAGAAGGCGTAAAGCCCCATCATGCGACGGAACTTGATGAGATCATTCCAACCCGTGAGTTTACGCAAAGGCGTTATAGCGAGCGTGATCAGCAGAAAATAGATCACCCAATCGCCCGACATATGCAAAATCGTTTCAGCCGGATTGGCACCGAGACTAATCGGGTCGAAAAGGATCGCGTAGATAATCCGCGCCAAGGGCACAAGCGAAAGCGCAAACACAATCGCTTTTAAAGATGCTATCCACGATTTAGGCAGAGCATAAGACATCAGCGCACCAGACCGTTAGAAATTGGCCGCTAAATCCATGCCCGAATAAAGCGATGCGACTTCAGCGCCGTAGCCGTTGAATTTTTCCGTCTCGCGGCTTGCAAAAAACGCTGGCAATAAGCGTTCGTGTTTTTGACTCCAACGGGGATGATCCACTTCTGGGTTCACATTGGCATAAAAGCCATATTCGTTCGCGCCCGCTGTCATCCACGCCGTACGCGGTTGCTCGGCGACAAAATCGATCCGCACAATCGATTTCGCATTTTTAAACCCGTATTTCCACGGCGTGACGATCCGCACAGGCGCGCCGTTTTGGTTGGGTAGCGTTTCGCCATACATACCAAGCGTTAAAAATGTCAGCGGATGCATTGCCTCATCTATCCGCAAGCCTTCTGTATAAGGCCAATCAAGAATACGTGAGCGAACACCGGGCATTTCTTCGGGTCGCGCTGCGCTCGTAAATTTTACATATTTGGCTTTTGATGTAGGCTCAACAAGTGCCGCCAATTTTGAAAACGACATCCCGACCCATGGAATAACCATCGACCACGCTTCGACGCAGCGCATCCGGTAAATGCGCTCTTCAAGGTCCATTGCGAGAAGGTCTTCAATGCCAATGGTCCGAGGCTTTGCGACTTCACCGCCAATCTCAACGGTCCAAGGCTGGATTTTCAGCGTTGAAGCATTGTGCGCGGGCTCGCCCTTTGACGTGCCAAACTCGTAATAATTATTATAGGTCGTCGCCAATTCACGCGCCGTCGGCTTGTCGGATAGAGCAGGTGCAACGCCTTGCTTAAAGGTCAAAGCTTGGGTAGCGGATGAAGCAGCGCGTGCCGTACCCACCATTGACATGCCAACACCGGCCGCCATTGCACCCGCGATAAAATGGCGACGATTCAGATAGACATCGCGCGGCGTAATTTCTGAACCTTTAGGCGTCGGGAATGAATAACGAGGCATAGCTGCTCTCCAAAGGGTTGAGGTCGAATGTCTTCATATGCTCTTCGTTCACACCGCATATCTTGTTACATACGCAAACACTCGAAACCCAGTTCAACCCTTCATAAAGGCCTCTACTGCGCTACGCGATGGAATGGGAGCAACTGCACCATAGCCTTGTGTCGATAATGCGGCAGCCGCATTTGCATAGGCTGCAGCCTCAAAAGGATCGCCTATCCGCAAATATTCAGCCAAAAAGGCCCCATCAAACGTATCACCGGCACCCGTTGCATCAATCGCATTGACCACGCGCGCGGGTATAAGCCTGCGATCACCCTTCACTGCCACCATTGTGCCATTTTTGCCCAGTGTCAGCGCTACAATTTTCACACCAAGGCCGAGATAAAAATCGCAAATCGCCTCGGGGCCTGTCAGTCCGGTAAGCTGCTCGGCATCATCAAGACCAGGCAATGCAATATCACTCATCGCAACTGCTGCATGGATAACCGCGCGCGCCCGCTCAATCGGCCAAAGTCTCAGGCGCAGATTCGTATCATAGCTCACCATCGAGCCCGCCCGCTTGGCGCGTCCCATCGCCTCAAACACCATATCGCAAGCAGTGTTTGAAATCGCTTGGCTGATGCCCGAAACATGCAGCACACGTGCCGCTTCAACAAGGCCATCCGGTAAATCCTTCGGCGTCACCAAACTCGCCGCTGAACCTGCGCGATAATAGCTAAACGCATGACCCTCTTTGCCATGGGTTACAAAATAAATACCCGTACGGGAATCGGATCTGAGCGTCACATGGTCCCGCGCGACGCCCTCTTTGTCCCATAAATCGATGAATTGCTGGCCGAATGCGTCATCGCCCAAATGCGTAAAATACGCCGTGCGCGCGCCCTGCCGAGCCGCAGCAATAATGGCATTGGAGGTATCGCCCCCATGACCCGGCCGATAGACAGCTTCCGGGCCGGTATGGTTTTCGTTAAATTCAACCATCGGTTCGCCAATGGCGAGAATATCAATTTGCTGCCGCATTCGCCCGACCTCGTAAATTATGCCTTGCACTCTGCCTATGCGATGACCATATTTCACCTGTGGCCGCAAGGCCATGGAGTGCTGCAAAAGCGGGCTTCTCTTCTTTTTATACTGCACGAAGTGCCACAGTAAGGGCTTCGCCTATGACACGTATGACGTCGCTAACATCGCCGTTCTTGCTCGGGTTCGACGAGTTTGAACGGGCCTTAGAACGCGTAGCCAAAACGGCTTCCGACGGATATCCGCCCTATAATATCGAGCGGCTAGCCCCAAATGAGGCCGAACCTGAACGGCTTCGCATCACTTTGGCCGTTGCGGGCTTTACGCGCGATCAGCTGGAAGTGACGCTGGAAGAAAAGCAACTTGTTATCCGCGGACGCCAAACCGACGATAAAACCCGCGTCTATCTGCATCGCGGCATCGCGGCTCGCCAATTCCAGCGCAGTTTTCTGCTGGTGGATGGCATGGAAGTCCTCGGCGCTGATCTTTCAAACGGATTACTATCGGTTGATCTCGCCAGACCTGAGCCTGACCGCATTATACGAAAAATAGCGATTCTCGAACGTGATTAAGACCAAACACACCGCTCAAGGAGGGTGATATGGACCACATGACCAAGACGAACGAAACCACGATTGAATTTACGCCGCAGGATCTCGCGGCCTTAGGCGGCGGCAAGGTCGCCTATTTGAAATCGATCAAATCGGACGAAATCGGGGCAATCTTCCCGGGAGCGCCTGCCATGGCATCGGGCCTCAACCTCTTTATGCTGCTCTCGGCCGATGGCTCGCCCATTTTGATCACCGATTCAAAAGACGCCGCCATCGCCAATGCGTGGGAACATGATCTCGAGACCGTCAGCCTGCACTGATCGCGTCGGCAAAATTGCCAATCTCCCCCCGACACCCTAGAAAGCTCGGTCATGAGCCGAGCTTTTTACATGTCCGAAAATGACCGTCCCTTAGCCGGTCGCACGATCTTGCAGATCATTCCGCGCCTCGATACGGGCGGAGCGGAGCGAACCACCGTCGATATTGCCGAGGCCTTGGTTGAAGCGGGCGCCCGCGCCTTGGTTGCCACCGAAAGCGGCCGGCTCATTCCGGAGCTGCAAGCCAAAGGCGGGATCTGGATTCCGTTTCCAGCCGCCACCAAAAATCCGCTCCGCATCCTTGGCAATATCTCTCGGCTCGAAGCCGTGATGAGCCGCGAGGGCGTCGACCTCCTCCACGCCCGCTCACGCGCTCCGGCATGGACAACCCTGCTCGCTGCCCGCCGCACGAAAACACCCTTTGTTACGACCTATCACGGCAGCTATTCGGGAAGCTCCGCGGTTAAAGTCCTGTATAATTCCGTTATGGCGCGCGGCGATGTGGTGATCGGAAACTCGCATTATACGGCTGATCTTATCCGTAAAATGCACCCCTTCGCGTCCAATACGATCCAAGTCATTCACCGTGGCACCGATATGCGGCAATACTCAACCGCAGCCGTCGAACCGTCGCGCGTTCAGGCCCTGCGGCACGCGTGGAACGTGCCGCGCGATAAACGCATCATTCTGCTCGCGGCCCGCCTCACGGGCTGGAAAGGGCAGAAATATGTGATCGAAGCCACAGCCTTGCTGCGTGAACGCGGCATCGACGATGTGGTCACCATTTTAGCGGGCGATGCACAAGGTCGCACCCATTATGTCGGTGAGCTTGAAGCCCTTATTGCCGAACGAAAACTCACAGATCACGTGCATCTTGTCGGCCATTGTTCCGATATGCCCGCAGCTTTCTTGGCAGCATCGGCGGTAGCCGTACCCTCCACCGAGCCGGAAGCCTTTGGCCGCTCGGCCGTGGAAGCTCAGGCAATGGGCACCCCCGTTGTCGTTACCGAACTTGGTGCCGTGCCCGAAACCGTGATTGATCATCCCGCCTCCGCCCGCACCGGATGGCGCGTTCCGCCCGCTGATGCTCAGGCTTTGGCGGATGCTTTATACGAAGCGCTCACGCTCGGGGCCTCTGCCAGAGAATCACTGGCGGATCGCGCAAGAGAGCATGTTGAGACGCAATTTTCTCTCGAATCGATGACGCAGGAAACGTTAGGCGTCTATCGGCGGCTTTTAGGCCCAGAAAATAGCGCCAAAACCGTTTGATCGGTTGACTTATACGCACATTCTGCGAATTTCCCGACCTGTTAGCCTAGCACGCAAAAGCGGATATCGGTTTTGCGATAATGCCATGTTAAACAAAAAATTGGATCAGGGTTATCTTGGTCTAAAACCCGCTGTCATTTGTTGGGAAATCGTGTACCGTCTTCCGGTCACACCTCAACGTGACGCAACAGAGGAGATAATAGCCATTCGCAGACCAATGAGAGCCGCGCCCGTACCGACCAAGGACGGGCCCCGCGCCAACCGTGATATTCGGGGAGTGCGCGACGTCCAACTGATTGACGATACCGGTACAAACCGTGGAGTCGTTACGTTTTTTGATGCATTGGAAATGGCCGAGCAGGCGGGTCTCGATCTTGTCGAGATCGTGCCAAATGCCACGCCGCCCGTATGCAAAATTCTCGATTACGGCAAGTTCCGCTTTTTAGAGCAGAAGAAAGCCGCCGAGGCCCGCAAGAAGCAGAAAGTTGTCGAAATCAAGGAAATCAAGCTGCGTCCCGGCATTGATGATCATGATTATGAGACCAAAATGAAGGCCGTGCGCCGCTTCTTTGAAGAAGGTGACAAGGTCAAAATCACGCTGCGCTATCGCGGCCGTGAAATGGCCCACCAAGATCTCGGCATGAAACTTTTGGAACGCGTCAAAATCGAGATGGCCGAAATCTCGAAAGTAGAGGCCGAACCCTTGCTCGAAGGTCGCCAAATGACCATGATCATGGCGCCAAAGTAATAATGGCTCAAAAATAACGCATCCCTTCTCCCCTCGCGGGAGAAGGTGTCATGCGAAGCATGACGGATGAGGGGCCCTCACCCGACCCGCTTCGCGGGCCACCCTCTCCCGCAAAGGGGAGAGGGAAGAGGATAAATCTAACGGATCACGCCCATGAACACAGACGCCCTTCGCACCGACCTTGCCGCAGCGTTCCGTATGGCCGCGCATTTCGATTTGAACGAGGGCATCTGTAACCATTTCTCTGTGGCCATTCCCGGTAAAGAAGAACGCTATCTCCTAAACCCATATGGCGTGCATTGGTCCGAGATGCAGCCCGAGCATCTCTTGCTCGTTGATGGGCAAGG
>DAIOVR010000046.1:0-6279 GCA_036758905.1 Beijerinckiaceae bacterium
TTTCATCTCATGCAGGTGATCGCCAAACGGACACTTCGAGAGTTTTGGGGGCGTCATCCGCAATCGGAAATGCCGCTCCGGGCTTGGTTCGGTCTGGTCGACAAAGCCCTGTGGGACGGGCCGCAGGACGTTAAGGATATATTCGGCACTACGGTCGATTTTATCGCCGATAACCGAGTTATTTTTGATATTGGCGGCAACAAATATCGTCTGATTGTTCACATATCCTATCGATATAAGCGGGTTTTGGTAAAATTCATTGGCACCCATCGCGATTATGACCGCGTTAATCCGGAGAAGATTCAATGAAAAATATTCGCGCGTTACGTTCCGAGGCTGATTATGATTGGGCCTTAAGCGAAATTGAGAACTATTTTGTCGATGAGCCCGAGCCCGGCTCTGAAGCCGCCGAACGGTTCGATGTGTTGTCGGCGCTCATCGAGGTCTATGAATCGCGCCATTGGCCAATTGAACCGGCTGATCCCGTTGATGCCATCCGGTACAAAATGGAAGTCGCAGGATTAAAGCAATCCGATCTCGCGACCCTCTTAGGCTCTGCTTCCCGCGCGTCGGAAATTCTAAGCCGAAAGCGGGCTTTGACAACCGACATGATCTATAAAATCAGCCATCAATGGGGTATTCCGGCGGATAGCCTCGTCAAACCCTATCAGCTTGAACGGGCTTGAACCTATTCAGCGGATGGCGCCTGATCGTGTTTACTGTTTCAATAGGTATTATGAAAACGAGCAATTATATTCGTTGCCGTTCCACTCGGTAAAAGCCAATAGGCTTTTTACCCTTGAAGAGGTCTTGATCCCATGCCGCAAACCATCACCAAAGGCTATAAAGCGCTGGTCGCCGAGGCCAATAGCGCCGTCCGCACGCTGAGTGTTGAGGAAACGCAAGCGCTTCTTGGTCGTGAGGATACGGTGCTCGTCGATCTCCGCGATCCGCGCGAATTGGAGCGTGAGGGTAAGATGCCTGGCGCCTTCCATTGCCCGCGCGGCATGTTGGAGTTCTGGATTGATCCGGAAAGCCCTTACCACAAGCCGATTTTTGCGGAAGATAAGCAATTCGTGTTTTTCTGCGGAGGCGGTTGGCGTTCGGCTTTGGCGGCCAAAGCGGCGCAAGAGATGGGGTTAAAGCCCGTAGCCCATATGGATGGCGGTTTTACGGCGTGGAAAAAGGCCGGAGCGCCGGTGGAGACGAAATAGGCTTATCCACATCGATCCTTCAAGAATGCTTTAATTGGCGCCGCGGCTTGGCTAGGGTCCCGCCATGGCCCTACATCTCATCAAGCTCTGCGTCGGTTGCGAGTCCATTGCCGATCTGACCGGTTGGATCGCGGAGAATTCCGCCGCCCGCCGCGCCCGTAAATTGCCCGACGAGCAGGTGCATGTCACCCGCATGATGCCCAAGCGCATCGAGGAAATTTTGGATGGCGGCTCGCTTTATTGGGTCATCAAAGGCCAGATTTCCTGCCGTCAGGCGATTATCGACCTGCGCGCGGTGACGGGCTCCGACGGCATTGGCCGCTGCGCCATCGTGCTCGATCAGGCCGTGATCCCCGTCGAGCCGCGTCCGTGCCGTCCGTTTCAAGGCTGGCGCTATCTCGAGGCTTCATCCGCCGGACGCGATTTGAATGCTATCGGGACCTTTGATCAGGACATGCCCGAAAGCCTCCGCCGCGAATTGGCCCAATTGGGCTTGCTATAATCCACGATCCGAGGCGACACTGCCTTTGATTGATGTTGGAGTCGCTTTGCCTTGCCCGTTCTCGTCGGAATCTTAGCCATCGCCTTGCTCGTCTGGCTTGGAAAATCATACATCAAGTCCGATCCGACGCTTCTGGCGCGCTATGGGCGCAGGGCAGGCGGCATCGCAGCCTTTGCGGTGGCCGCCCTCTTGCTCCTAAAAGGCCGGATTGATGTCGCATTGATGCTGGCGGGCATCGGCGGTTGGCTTTGGGGAATAAGGCTTCCGATCTTGCCTTGGTATATGCCCCCCGGCCCCTCGGAGACGGTAGCCCGCCAAAAGACACCTGCCACCGAAATCTATCCCGACCTCAAGGGCCATATGGATGGCCGCTTCTTGGATGGCCCCTTTGCCGGTCGCGGCTTTTCAAGCCTGTCGGAGGAGGAGCAGAAGATTGCCGGGGCCGATTTGGCCGCCCGCGATCCGGAAGGCTATCGCTTATTTCAGGCGTATATCCACGGCCGGGCGACCGGATGGCGTGACACAGTCAATGATGACCCGCGCGCGCGGCAATCCGGCCAGGGGGGATCGACTGCGATGACCGAACAGGAAGCCTACGAGGTCTTGGGGCTTCAGATGGGCGCTGGCGAGGAAGAGATCCGACAGGCGCACCGGGCGCTCATGAAGAAACTTCATCCCGATCAAGGGGGGTCGACGTATCTCGCGACCCGCGTCAACATGGCCAAAGATGTCTTGCTGAGAACGCATCGCTGATCAGTTACTCCCGCTCGACTTTCGAATGAAGAATTGACCTCAACTTCTTGAAGCGAAACAAGCAATTCCGCGTTTTTTAAGCTTGGCACACGCCGCAGCCGCATCCACTTCGGAAAGCTTGGTAAAGCGGCTACGCCACATTTCTTTGCCTCCAACATTGACCTTTTCAGCGGCCGCTACCGCGTCAGCCGACAACACATCCTTACTCTTGCGGATTTCAGCCAGAACCGACTGCGCCTGCTTTTCGCTCTTGGCGACGCCAACCTGAATCCACCAATTTTGCTCGACCCGCGCGGAAAGAGTGGAAGCCGGAGCATCAGGCGCCTTGGCCGTTACCTTCGGGGTAACAGGGGCCGTTATCGCTTCCGTATCGCCCTGGCTGATCGGGGCGGCATTCGCAGCCAACTTCTTTTTGCCGTCAACGCCGGTCGCGCTATCAATATAGGTATCAATCAACTCGGCCATGCGGCGATCCCGCGCTGGGCCGGAGCGTCCACCCAAGATAACCGCCAAAAGGGCGTGATCGTCTTGGTGCACCGAGGTCAGAAGGTTGAAGCCTGATGCTTGGGTATAGCCTGTTTTGATGCCATCCACGCCATCAACCCGGCCCAAGAGCTTGTTATGATTGGCAATTGTGTCGCCGTCATACTCAAACGAGCGCAGGGAGAAATAGGCGTAATATTTCGGGAAACGCTGTTGTAGCGATTTGCCAAGCGTCACAAGATCGCGCGCCGTTGTTAATTGGCGCGGGTTAGGAAGCCCCGAAGCATTGGCGTAAACGGTGCGGGACATGCCCAAGGCTTTCGCCTTTTTCGTCATCAGATCGGCAAAATTGCTTTCTGTTCCACCAATCTGCTCGGCAATCGCCACCGCAATATCATTGGCTGATTTGGTCACAACCGCCTTGATGGCGTCCTCAACCGAAATCGTATCGCCCGCATTCAAACCGAGTTTCGATGGCGCCTGCTTTTGCGCCCATTGCGAGATCTTGATTTGCGAGCCGAGATTGAGGCGACCGGCTTCCAGCTCTTCAAACAGCAAATAAAGCGTCATTACCTTTGTAATGGAAGCGGGGTGGCGCTGGGCATCGGGGGCAACCGCATAAAGCGTTTTGCCGGAACGGGCATCGACCACCAATTCCGAATAGGGCGGCGCATAGGGCGCTGCCGCTTGCGCCTTTGTCTTGGCTTGAGCATCAAGCATTCCGTTAACGGAGGCAAAAGCCAAAACCGCAAGGCCAATCTGAAGAGGCCGCGAAACCAATAGCGTCGAAAACCGCATTCTTTATCTACTCCCGAACCTGCAACGGGCCCCAAAAATCTCTCACGCTTAGCCTGTAACGGCAAGGGGCCTACTTCATCCGCTCTCTTAGCGCGCTGAGGTTACGGCTTTGTTAAATTGCTACATAATTTGGACAAAAGTAGGATATATTGCACTGCACAATATTCCTTGACAGATTTTGTGCGCCGCATATATAACGGGGGCATTCAAGAATTCCCGTCAGCGTAACTTTCGACGGTAACCCCGCAAGTGAAAGGAACCCGCCTATGTTTAATCAGTTCGAAGACATCCAAAAGATGAGCAAAGACAATATCGATCTCGCCGTGAAGAGCTTCGGCGCGACCAGCAAGAGCGTTCAGGCGATTGCTACCGAGACAGCAGACTACTCCAAGAAGGCCTTCGAGCACAGCTCGTCGGTCATGGAAAAGCTCGTTGGCGTTAAGACGCTCGACAAGGCTTTCGAAATTCAGTCGGATTTCGCCAAGTCGGCATACGAAGGCTTCGTTGCCTACGCTTCGAAGGTTGGTGAACTCTACACCGACCTCGCCAAGGACACGGTAAAGCCATACGAAGCCGTGATCGCGAAGGTTCAAGCTTCGGCTAAGTAATCTCGTTAAACCCGAGATCAGAATTGAAAAGGCCCGGTCATCCGGGCCTTTTTTCGTTTTAATTGAGCTTGACCACGATTATTTTTGGCGTCCGCACTGGAAATTAGCCCCATCGAAGCATAGCTTGCAGAAATAGGGGTTTAGGAGCATCATTCGGTTGACGCTGCCAATCTTTGAAAAAGGGCTCATGAGCATCGTTACGCCGAACCAGTTTAGTCCCGCCAAGATCCCCGCGCCACGCGCGTCGGTTCTTCCGCTCGCCATGGCTTTGCCTCCTCGGCGTGAGGATGATGGCAATGGTCCGGGGGTCGCTATCATCACCCGCACCAAACCGCAGGTGAAGAAGCCGCCGCTCTACCGCGTCTTGCTTTTGAACGATGATTTCACGCCGATGGAATTCGTCGTCCACGTGCTGCAGAGTTTCTTTAACAAATCCTATGACGACGCCTATGTCATCATGATGCATGTGCACCAGAACGGCATGGGAGAGTGCGGCGTGTTTACCTATGAAGTCGCCGAAACCAAGGTTACCCTAGTCATGGATTTCGCACGCAAGCATCAGCATCCGTTGCAATGTGTTATGGAACGGAATTGAAAGGTAATTTAACGAAATGCCATCTTTTTCCAAAAGCTTAGAGCAAGTTCTTCACAAGGCACTCGCACTTGCGAATGAGCGCAAGCACGAATATGCGACGCTTGAACATCTGCTTTTGGGCTTAATCGACGACCGCGATGCGATTGCCGTCATGCGCGCTTGCGGGGTCGATCTCGATATTCTCCGCCATAGCCTCGTTGAGTATATCGACACCGAATTGATGAGCCTTGTGACAACCGTTGCGGTAGATGCCAAGCCGACGGCGGGCTTCCAGCGGGTCATCCAGCGCGCCGTCATCCATGTCCAATCGTCGGGACGGGAAGAGGTAACGGGTGCCAATATTCTGGTCGCTCTCTTTGCCGAGCGCGAAAGCTACGCCGCCTATTTCCTGCAAGAACAGGATATGACCCGCTATGATGCGGTCAATTATATCTCCCATG
Organism: Beijerinckiaceae bacterium; assembly: GCA_036758905.1. Lineage (GTDB taxonomy): Bacteria > Pseudomonadota > Alphaproteobacteria > Rhizobiales > Beijerinckiaceae > CAIUPE01. The sequence continues at coordinate 5,394 of DAIOVR010000046.1, forward strand.
GCATCGCAAAGCGTCCCGGAATGCCCGGCGCAACCTCCGAGAGCGAAGCCGATGCGGAAGGTTCCGATCAAGGCGGGCAGGGCGGCGAACAGGCCAATGGCCCGAAAAAGAAGGGCGAGGCGCTCGACGCCTATTGCGTCAATCTTAACAAAAAGGCGGGCGAGGGCAAAATCGATCCGCTGATTGGCCGCGAGGCCGAGGTCAAGCGCACGATCCAGGTGCTCTGCCGCCGCCAGAAGAACAATCCTTTGTTGGTGGGCGAGCCGGGTGTCGGCAAAACGGCAATTGCCGAAGGTCTGGCGCTTAAAATCACCCGCGGCGAAGTACCGGCCGTCTTGGCCGGAGCAACCGTTTTCTCGCTCGATATGGGCCTTTTGCTGGCCGGAACCCGCTATCGCGGTGATTTCGAAGAGCGTTTGAAGCAAGTCGTGAAAGAAATCGAGCAGCACCCCAACGCGGTCCTGTTCATCGATGAAATCCACACGGTGATTGGCGCGGGTGCGACTTCCGGCGGTGCGATGGATGCTTCAAATCTCTTAAAGCCCGCTTTGGCCCAAGGCACGCTGCGTTGCATCGGCTCGACGACCTATAAGGAATTCCGCCAACATTTCGAAAAAGACCGCGCTTTGCTGCGTCGTTTCCAGAAAATCGACGTCAATGAGCCCTCGGTTCCCGATGCCATTGAAATTCTCAAAGGCCTCAAGCCTTATTATGAGGACTTCCACGGTCTGAAATATTCGAATGACGCGATCAAAGCCGCTGTTGAGCTATCCGCCCGCTATATTCACGACCGCAAATTGCCCGATAAAGCGATTGACGTGATCGATGAAAGCGGCGCCGCCCAAATGTTGCTCGTCGACAGCAAGCGCCGCAAAACCATTGGCGT
>DAIOVR010000046.1:6379-15087 GCA_036758905.1 Beijerinckiaceae bacterium
GCGGCGCCGCCCAAATGTTGCTCGTCGACAGCAAGCGCCGCAAAACCATTGGCGTCGCCGAAATCGAAGCCACCATTGCGACCATGGCGCGTATTCCACCAAAAACCGTCTCGAAAGACGATTCAGAAGTTCTGAAATCGCTCGAAGAGACCTTGAAGCGCGTCGTCTACGGCCAAGATGCCGCCATTTCCGCGCTGAGCTCCGCCATCAAACTCGCGCGCGCGGGTCTGCGCGACCCTGAAAAGCCAATTGGTTCCTATCTTTTCGCTGGTCCCACGGGTGTCGGTAAAACCGAAGTGGCTCGCCAATTGGCCGCCTCCTTGGGCGTTGAAATCAAGCGCTTCGATATGTCCGAATATATGGAGCGTCACTCCATTTCGCGGTTGATCGGCGCACCTCCCGGCTATGTCGGCTTCGACCAAGGCGGTCTATTGACCGATGCGGTGGATCAACATCCGCATTGCGTTCTGTTGCTCGACGAAATCGAAAAGGCGCATCCGGACCTCTACAACATTCTCCTGCAGGTCATGGACCATGGCAAGCTGACGGACCATCACGGCAAAACCGTTGATTTCCGCAATGTGATCCTGATCATGACGACCAATGCGGGTGCCGCCGATCTCGCCAAAGCGGCCTTTGGCTTTACGCGTACCAAGCGGGAAGGCGATGATCAGGAAGCGATCAACCGTCTGTTTGCGCCCGAATTCCGCAACCGTCTCGATCAAATCATTTCCTTCTCGCAATTGCCGAAGGAAGTGGTGAGCAAAGTTGTCGATAAATTTGTTCTGCAACTCGAAGCGCAATTGGCTGACCGCAATGTCACGATCGAATTGTCGGATGAGGCGAGGGCTTGGTTGGTCGAGCACGGCTATGACGAGACCATGGGCGCCCGCCCAATGGCTCGCCTGATCCAATCCTCGATCAAGCAGCAATTGGCCGAAGAGCTTCTGTTTGGCAAGCTCAAGACGGGTGGCGGTGTCCGCGTGGTCGTCGTCAAAGACGAAAAGGGCGAGAAGCTCGGTTTCGAATATCTCGAAGGCCCTGTCACACCAAAGCCCGAAAAAGCGGTAGCCGAAGCGCGTGCCAAAGCGGGTGCGGTGAAGCGGGCAGCGGCGAAACCTAAAGCCAAAAGCCCAATCGACAAGCCGGTGCGAACCGTGCCAAAGGTGCCGCTCTAAACTTCAGCGTGTGAAAGACTTAGCGGTTTTCAGAAATGGGGCGGCAGCAGCGCAAGCAAAGGCGTAAGGAACGGCTGCGGTATGAAGATACCGTGGCCTGGTTCATCGTGCCCATTGTCCTGATTGCGCTGACCTATGGCGCGATTGAGATTTCAAGGCAGTTCATAGGAACGCCGATCGGTAAAATGTTGGGGCTGGGATAGCGCGCCAGGTCCTGTCGATTTGGCGCATTTTGCCAATACTTCAGCGGTAAAAATCATTTATTTTCAATGGTTTGCGTGTTTCAATAAATGAAACACGTGTTTTATTTATCACAAGCTTATCGTTATCTATCGAAGCCACTGCTCTTATTCATCGGATAAATGTTTCGATGAATGCTCGAATACTTAACCTTTACTTGAATCAGGCGGAATCTTTTCTTAACCCAGCGCCGCACGAATTAAAGCCGCATTTTTCTGAATGATTTCAGGGGCTTCCATCTTTCCCGTGTGGGGTCTAGTTGGGATTCCAGATTTTCTAGGCATTACATGGACATGGAGATGAAACACCGTCTGGCCCGCGGCACTCCCGTTAAACTGCATGACGGTAACCCCATCCGCATGAAAGGCCTTGGTTACGGCCTTGCCTAGTCGTTGAACCGCAGTAAAAAGCGGGGCAAATACAGCAGGATCAGCATCTAAAAGCCCAACCGAAGGCTTTTTAGGGACGACGAGACAGTGTCCATCCACCTGCGGCATGATATCCATGAACGCCAAAACATGCTCATCTTCAAACAATCTTTCGCAAGGGATTTCGCCGCGCAAAATCTTGGCAAATATATTTTGATCATCATAGGTCATGACTATCTATCCTTTGCATCAAAGCCCGTATTACTCGTCTTCCAATCGTTCCCCGCGCCTAAACGGCGTATGCTCCGACAGCGTGTCTTGCAGCTCCGCGATATAGTTGCGCTCTTCTTCTAGATAATTGGCAACGGCCTTCCTAAAGCTTGGGTCGGCGATATAATGCGCCGAATAGGTCGTGACCGGTATATAGCCCCGCGCAAGCTTATGTTCGCCTTGCGCGCCCGCTTCGACCTTTTTCAGGCCCTTTTGAATGGCAAAATCCATGGCCTGATAGTAACAAACCTCAAAATGCAAGAAAGGATGGTTTTCAATACATCCCCAATTGCGGCCATAAAGCACGTCTTCGCCGATAAAATTGATCGCTCCGGCAATGTATTGGCCTTCGCGTTTGGCCATGATCAGCAGTATTTGATCAGGCATGGTCTCTTGAATGATCGAAAAAAACGCCCGCGTGAGATAGGGGCGTCCCCATTTCCGAGATCCTGTATCCATATAAAAGGTATAAAAAGCCTCCATATGCTCCGTTTTTATATCGGAACCTGTAAGCTGTTCGATCGTAATACCATTGACAAGCGCGTCTCTACGTTCGCGACGGATCAATTTTCTTTTGCGCGACGATAAAGCCTCAAGAAAATCATCGAAGGATTTATAATTCTCATTGAACCAATGATATTGTTTGTCATTTCTTTCGAGAAATCCGGCTTCAAGAAAGATATTCTTGTCCTCTTCTGTCAAGAACGTCGCATGGGCCGAGGAAGCCCCCAAACGCGCGCAGATCTCGGGAATAGAAGAGACAAGCGTTCGTTTAAGATCAACCAAGTTTTCGCCCGAGCCTGTGAGCAGCTTGGGAGCAGTTGCTGGAGTAAAAGGGACAGAAATTTGAAGTTTTGGATAGTAATTCCCACCCGCCCGCGAGTAAGCATCCGCCCAACCCTGGTCGAATACATACTCACCCATCGAATGGGTCTTAAGATAGGCCGGACAAGCAGCAAGAAGATTTTCAGCTTCATCTTCCAGTAAAATATGAGCTCCACCCCATCCTGTTTTAGTTTTTGTTGATCCTGATTGCTCTAGTGCGTTCAAAAATTCATTTGAAATAAACGGATTTATTTTTGATTTTTGATTTATATTGTTCGCGCAGTGCAGATCATTCCAATTTTTTGGATTTATATTTGAAAATTCAGGCTCTATTTTTATGATAAGACTCATTTTTATTAAATAAAACTTCCAATTTTTTTGAATTACGGAATGAAATTTTCAAATACAATCTGATCCGAATAATGAGCAACCCGAACGCTGTCTTCTACGCTTCTTATCGTCCACGTCATCAGTGGAAGTCCAGTATATTCCCGTGAGAGGCGAGGTCCTAATTCTTCAATATCCTTTTGATACCACGACAGAAAATCCGGATTATTCTCGTTTAAATGGCTTAGGCTCTTTAAATACTTCTTTTGACTGTCTCCAAGTATATCCCATTCAGGATCATCATAAAAACTCTCACCAATAAACCCTCTCGGATGGGTTGGTAAGAAATCGCGGACAAGGCCTACACAATAAGGGTCGAAGGATTTGATCGCGACGGGTCCTTCGTAAAGAGAAAGCACATCACAGCACCGCTTTGTCGGTTCCGGATTATGATCAAATTCGCTTTTAATCTCGCAAATCAACGGCACTTTACTGGAAAGCGCATCAAGAAATTCTGTCAGGGTCGGAATTTTTTCTTTTGAATCTCTTAGATTTAGAGCTCTAATCTCCAGTAATGTCTTATGTTTTACTGGTCCGATACCATCGGTCAAACGCTCAAGCTCGTCGTCATGAAAGACGATGATTTCGCCATCTTTTGTGAGTTGCACATCGCATTCAATGGCAAAATCATGCTCAATGGCGGCTAAAGCCGCGCCTATCGTATTCTCAATGACCCCAAGGGCACGATTGTGAAGTCCTCGGTGCGCAATAGGCCGCGAAATGAGCCAAGCCGGTTGAGACATTAACGAACCTCGAAAATAGCCTCAATTTCAACGGCAGCGCCCATAGGCAGCTCGGCAACGCCGACGGTAGTCCTTGTATGCTTGCCCGCATCGCCCAGGATGGCCACCATGAGATCAGAAGCACCATTCATGATGGGGGGAAGGGCTGTAAAGCCCGTCTGGGCGTTGATGAAGCCTCCGAGGCGGACGCAGCGTTGGATCCTCTCCAAATCGCCTAGGGCGGCTCTAGCTTGGGCTAAGAGATTGATGGCGCAGAATTTTGCCGCTTCAATGCCTAAATCAGTGCTTACCGATCCGCCAACCTTACCGATATGCCGCGGATGGAGGGTGCCGTTATCAAGACAGAGTTGTCCTGAGATAAATAGGAGGTTTCCGGTAATCGCCGAAGGGATATAGTTGGCGACAGGAAGGGGCGGCTCAGGTAAAATAATCCCAGCCTGTTGGAGACGGTCGGCAATTTTCATATCTTCTCCTCTTTTGATGGTATTTTGCACTTTTACGGGCTGCAACCAAGGGAATTGTCATTGAAAAAGGGTGTTGTTTTATTTCGAACCCGATCAAAATTCCGGTGTGACATCGCGTGGAGCCTTTTTGGGGCTTTTGGAATTTTGATTATAAGTCAAGATTTTGCCAAAGCGGAGGTCATTTTAGCGCCGCATCGTGCCGTTTATAGCCTAAATCTGATCGAAAATTCGAATCATGGATCGTGGGAGAGCGTTGTCGGCCGTATGGTCTATGAATTAACAGGTTCGCCCTGTGCTGGATATCAACAACAATTCCGCCAGATGATCATCCTCTCCAATTCGGAGGGGGGGCGGCAGGTCCTTGATGATTATTCCTCGGTCAGTGAGGCCTCGGATGAAAAGCGGCTCGATTTTTTTGCTAAAAATATTGGTAAAGATGAAGTCGTAGAAACAATAAATGGCAATGCACAACGGTTAGAGAATGGCGTTATTGTCCATTATTCTTCACCAACCCGTTCAGAATTAACTTTGTCGCCTCAAACTACTTTTCCAATAGCGTATACAAAATCGCTCATTACTTCGGCCTTGGCTGGTCGAAAGTCATTGGACATTCTTCAATTTGATGGCACGGATAATACCGCTGCCGCCCAAAGGACTTTCGCGATTATCGGGGCAGAAAAGCCACTTAAAGCCAGTTCGGAGATTGATTTGGTCACCAAGACCTTTGGCAAGCAAAGGCATTGGCCTGTAACCATAGGATTTGGCTATGAGGATCAGCTTAGTTCCGAGTATTCGATATTCCAAGAAATTTTAGAAAACGGTGTGGCCGTGAACTTAATACTGGATTTGAAAGAATTTAAATTAAGCGGTCATCTTCAAAATATCACAAAGTTAGATGAGAAAAAGTGCAATTAAATTGAATTTCTATTGTAACTATTCATCAAATAGAAAAACCAAACCCAAAAGGACAGGATTACTCCTGAAATCTAATGTCAAAAACCGTTCTAATCGTTGAAGATAACGATTTAAACATGAAGCTTTTCAATGATCTATTGGAAGCGCATGGATATCTTACACTAAAAACGGCTAGCGGAACGGAAGCGCTCGAACTTGTAAAAAACCATCGTCCCGATTTGGTTTTGATGGATATTCAACTTCCCGAAGTGTCTGGGGAGGTCGTTATTCAATGGATCAAGGGCGACGAATCCATAAAGCACATCCCAATTGTCGCCGTAACGGCCTTTGCCATGAAGGGAGATGAGGATCGCATTTTATCAAAAGGGTGCGAAGCCTATTTGTCCAAGCCGATTTCAATCGCGAAATTCATTGAAACAGTTAAATTTTATGCTGGGGAAGCAAGCAAATAAAAAGCCGCTTAAAAGCGGCTTTTTCACATCAAAAACAAAGAATTATTACTTAATCTTTGTTTCCTTGAATTCGACGTGCTTCTTCGCAACGGGATCATATTTGCGCTGAGTAATCTTATCCGTCATCGTGCGCGAATTCTTCTTTGTCACATAGAAAAACCCAGTATCTGCAGTCGAAAGCAGCTTAACCTTAATGGTTGTTGCCTTAGCCATTTTAGATATTCCTTATAATATTAGCCAGCAAAGCCATGCTGCAAAAATTCATTTGGGCGTGAAATTTCAAGCCCTTTCGGCGCGCACCCTAGCGATCTCGGACCTTTTGTCAAGAAAAGGAAATTCAGGAACGCCTTTTATTTTATAGCTCCTCGCGGACATAGCGGCCGCGAAATTCATGAAAATAGGGCACGGGAAGGTAATGTTTCATCCCTTGTTCCAATCTCAAAGTAATTTCATCGATAATCATGCTTGTTATTGAAGGAAGATCAAGATCTTTGGCTTCCGATAGTTTGACCCACACAATTTCGGTTAGTTCACTATCAGGTCCTACTATTCCGCTCTCCGAATGAGCAATATTGACAGCATCGGCCAGAAAAAACCGAGTATCAAACCGCTTATGATGCTTTTTCGGCGTAATGGCGCGGGCAATAAAGTATAATTGATCTAAAGACGGCCAAATTTCCCGTGTTGAATAAGTTTCCCAAGGCGTCCCCACTACTTTCGGAGGCGCTCCCATGCCTGTTTCGCCAAGCATAATACCTGTTTCTTCATAGGTTTCGCGGATTGCGGCAAGGGCAATTGCGCGGGCCTTCATCGGGCTCATCTGCTTTGTTTTTAAAGCTAAGCGGTCTTCTACAATTTGATCAAGCGGCGAGGCAATATTCATTTTTCGATCCGACGGATCGACCCTGCCGCCTGGAAAGACGAATTTATTGGGCATGAAAGTATGGCTGGAATGGCGGCGGCCCATTAAAATTTTAGGCGATTTGGTCGAAAAATCCATCAAAATGAGGGTTGCCGCGTCGCGTGGAGGGACGACCTTTTGTTTGTCGGATAGATTGGTCACGGCATTTTTTCCAACGCGTTGAAAAGAACAGGGTCTTTATCTTCGGCGTGCTGAGAAAAGCCATGCATTTTCAAGGCCCATTGCAGTCCAACGACAGCTCCTTTGATCCGAGGAAGGAGCGACAGCGACAAGATGAGTGTAAGTATTGGCCAAAGTATTACATGCCATAAAACCGGCCATTCCCAGTAAGTTTCGACCGTCATCATGCTGCCAACAATAATATGTCCGACGATAAACAGTACAATATAGGCAGGCAAATCATCCGCACGTTGAGGAGTTAGGTCCTCATGACAGTGTGAGCACTCCGGTAACACTTTGAGATAATTACCAAAAATTTTACCTTCTCCACAATTCGGGCAATTTCCCATCAAGCCTCGGCGGATGGATCGGCCGAGTGACCGCTGGTTGTTTTCTGTCATGCTAAAATCACTCATCGCGGCCGACGTCTCGCTTTTGAAGAAGAAGGAAAAGTGTATCCGCTTTTAACGGCGGATTTGTGACCGGTTTTACTTGGGCCTTGTTTTTTCTTGCGACCAACGCTCGAATTTTTGCTTTGTTTTCCGTCACTTAGAAGCTCAAAACGCAGAGCGCCGGCGACGGGTGCTGCTTCGACGAGGCGGACGGAAACAGGGTCGCCTAGGCGGTATGTTTCTCCGGTCCTGTTACCAACCAGAGCGTGTAGGCTTTCTTCAAAGCGGTAATAGTCGGCGCCGATGGTGGAGGCGGGAACGAAGCCGTCGGCGCCGGATTCATGAAGCTTTACAAAGAGTCCCGACCTTGTGACGCCCGCAATTCGGCCTTCAAAAATGTCGCCGATTTTCTCGCTTAAGTAGAAAGCGATCAAACGGTCGATGGTTTCGCGCTCGGCGGCCATGGCGCGGCGCTCTGTGACAGAAATTTCTGAAGCAATTTCAGGGAGTTGCGGGGCTAATTGGTCGGATAATCCATCGTCTCCGAAGGCCTCGGATCGGATCAGAGCGCGGTGGACGATGAGGTCGGCATAACGCCTAATTGGCGAGGTAAAATGGGCATATTTGCGCAAATTTAGGCCGAAATGCCCGTAATTTTCGACCGAATACTCTGCCTGCGCTTGGCTTCTAAGTACGATATCATTGATGAAGATCTGATGCTCGGTATTAGCGTATTTTTCGAGTAATAAATTGAAGGTTTGAGGTGATACCGAGCCTGTTTGCGATAGTCCCGAGCCCAGTTCCGATAATACAATGTTTAAATTAACGAGCTTTTCGCGGCTTGGCTCGTCATGCACGCGATAAATGAGCGGAATTCGGGCCTTTTCGAGATGCTCGGCGGCTGCGACATTGGCCAAGATCATGAAGTCCTCGATCAGCCGATGGGCCTCCAACCGAGGCGGCACGATGATCCGGTCGATGCTGCCATCCGCCTTCAACTTTAACTTGCGTTCTGGTAAATCTAACGCCAGAGGCGAACGCTCTTCGCGCTCAAGTCCCGCGACCTTCCATGCCGTCCAGAGGTCGACCAGTCCGGCAAAAGCAGGGTGGCTGCGGTCGCCTTCATCGATGATGCGTTGCGCCTCCTCATAAGCGAGCTTGGCGGCTGAGCGCATCAGCACGCGGTGGAAGCTGTGGCTCTTTTTGCGACCATCGGCTCCCAGCACCATGCGCACGGCAAGCGCTGCCCGATCTTCGTCGGGCCTCAGCGAGCAGAGATTGTTCGAAATCCGCTCGGGCAACATCGGCACTACGCGGTCCGGGAAATAGACGGAGTTGCCGCGCAGCCGCGCCTCGCGGTCCATCGCCGAGCCATCGTGCACATAGGCGGCGA
>DAIOVR010000047.1:0-11612 GCA_036758905.1 Beijerinckiaceae bacterium
AGCGCATCCGTCATCGCCTTCAGCGTCACGGGTGACGCGGGCGTTCCGTCAAAATGATAGATGCCTGCTATGCCGCACATTCTTTTTTGACCTCAATGAAGCCGTCATTGCGAGCGATCAGCGAAGCAACCCAGTTGATGGCTCAGAACAATTCTGGGTAGCTTCGTCGCTTACGCTCCCGGCAATGACGGTATTATTTTGTTAGCTTCGCAATAATGCTGATGCCCGCTTCTTCCGCAAATTCGTGCTCGATTTCGAGGTTCAATTCCTTGCACCAACCGCGCACTTCTTCCACCGTATGGCGACGTGCATTCTTCGGTGCGAACCAATCGAAATTGATGTGGTTCATTTCATCAAGCGACATTTCAGGGCGATAAAACGCCTTAAGCACATGCCAATAGAAGAAGCGTTGCAGGTTTACTTTACCTGCCGGAATCTCGAGCAAGTCGATCGGACGTTTGATATCGATTTCAATATTCAACTCGCCCAAAATACGCCCAAGCTCGGAGAGCGGTTCCATCGCTGCCCAGCCTTCCTCTGGCGTCATCACTTGCAGCTTGTCGCGAATATAATCATCGGTGAACTCGCGCACCGGACCTTTTTTACGGTACACGTAAAACACCACACGACCGCCGACTTTCACATGCTTGGTAACAGCGGCAAGCGCGTTAAACGTGTTATCGGTATGGTGCAAAACACCTTCGGAAAATACGATATCAACCGAGCGTTCAGGCACGGGAATCTGGTTCAAATCGGCCTGAATAAATCCGGCTGACCAACCCCGCTCCTTGAACCGTTGTTGCGCAACATCAACAGCGGTCGAAACATCCACACCCAGATAATGCACATGGTCCATCACGGGACCGAACAGCGCAATGCCTGAAAGAGCTGCACCGCAGCCAGCATCCAGAATAATCGGATGTTCGCCATGTTCTTTGAACCAAGGTGCAAATGGCACATCGCCATATTTCTGCACAAGCCAAGTGCGCATATGGTCAGCAACCGAGCCTTCAAACGTGTCGCGCTTCGCCCATTTAAAGCCGAAGGTTTCGCGTGTTTGCTCTTGTGCTGCCGACACAAATTCAGCCGAGCGCGGAATACCCGCGACCGTCGTGATCTGGCGGCCATTGGCCACAGCGCTTGCACCTTCTGCCGGAACTTGAACGCCCAGTAAATCCGATAACCATTGCGGCTGCGACATGATCAATGGCCTTTCGCAATCGAGCGAATGCACTCGATAACATAGGAATAATCATCAGCACTCATGCGGTTATGCAGCGGAATGGCCATGGTATTGTTTTCGCAATCCTTGGCACCCGGAAAATCTTCCGGCTTGATGTTGTAGCGCTCGCGATAATAGCCGAGCATATGGATCGCATGCGTACCAGGACGCGTCGCAACGCCCATCGCATGCAGCTTCGCCATAATCTCGTTGCGCGGCATTGGCGCAAGCTTCGGATCGACATAAGTCACATAAGCCTGCCAAGCATGGCGCACATCGTTTGGCACAACAGGCTGGCGGAGCCATTCAATATCCGCGAGCTCTTCGCGGTAGCGACGCGCGGCAACGTCACGCTCGTCGATAAAGCGATCAAGCTTCGTCATCTGCACAAGGCCGATGGCGGCTTGAATATCCGTCATGCGGTAATTGAAACCCAATTCGTCAAAATCCGGCAGCAGATAAGGCTGCGCACCACGATGCCGCATTTCTTCCGAAACGGATGCGCCATGGTTACGCAACACTTGCGCCTTGGCAGCGACATCATCATGGATCGTCGTCATCATACCACCCTCACCCGTCGTAATCGACTTGCGCGGATGGAACGAGAAACAACCGGCATCGCCCAACGCACCCGCTGGCGTGCCTTTATAGGATGCACCTGCCGCACAAGCGCCATCTTCAACAATCTTCACATGCTTTGGCAAAACAGCGCGCAAACCATCCATATCGGCGCAAAGGCCAAACAGATGCACGGGCATCACAGCCTTGGTGCGTTCGGTTACTTTCTCGGCAACTGAAGCCGGATCGATATTATTCGTCCGCGGATCAACATCGCAGAGCACCGGAGTAGCGTTGCAATAGAGCACGGCATTGGCGGTAGCGACCCACGTAAACGAAGGTACAATCACCTCGTCACCGGGGCCTATATCCATAGCCGCTAAAGCGAGATGCAAAGCCGTTGTGCAGCTCGTGGTCGCAAGCGCATGCGGCACGTTGTGGCGTGCTGCAAATTGCTTTTCAAACTCGGCCACTTTCGGGCCTTGCGTGAGCCAACCCGATTCAATCGGGGCGCGCACGGCCTGCCATTCTTCTTCGCCCATTGAAGGCAATGCAATCTGGACGGTTCTTTTTTCCATGGCCATGATGAAAGCGATCCTTATTCAGCAGATTTGGCGCGGCGCGCGGCAACTTCACTCTTATGGCCTTCGCGCCAGGTAATCAGACGGCGCAAGCCCTCTTCAAGATCGATATTCGCCGTGAAACCGATTTCTTTCGACGCACGCACAGGCGAACCAACGCGATTGCGCACAAGCGTTGCAGCCGAGCGTGGCGCATAATTGATCGGCTGGTTGCAGCCCGTGAGGTTCAACAACATCTCGGCCACTTCCTTCAGCGAGGTACGCTTGCCGGTGCCGACATTGTAGAAACGATCGGTAGCGGTTGAACCCATCGCGCAGAGGTTAGCGCGGGCGCAATCTTCCACGGCTACGAAGTCGAACGCTTCCGAGCCATCGCCCATAATCGTTGGACCTTCACCGCGATCAATCGCGTCAAGCATTTTCATGATAACGGCAATGTAAGCGCCGCGATAATCCTGACGCGGGCCATAGACGTTCATATAGCGAAGTCCGACATAATCGAGGCCATAGCGGAAGTGATAGGCGCGGGCCATCGCCTCGCCGCAAATCTTCGTCGCGCCATAGAAATTCTTGTTGTTGAATGGATGGTCTTCCGTCATCGGCTCTTCAACCGCATCGCCATAAACAGACGCCGAAGATGACCACACCAAACGCTTCACACCATTACGCACGCAGCTATCGAGCACGTTGAACATGCCCTTCACATTCACGTCAAACGCAGTGCGTGGATATTCATGGCATTGCAGCAGCCAGAGCGCTGCGAATTGGAACACGCCATCCGCGCCTTTCAGTGCTGCATCCAGAATATCGGTATGGGTGATGTCGCCACCGGCTTCGAAAATCTTCACCCGCGGATCTTTCAGCGACCCTGCAAGATTCTCCATCGTGCCACGCACGAAATTATCATAGATGACGATCTCGCCAACATCCTGCTGGATGAGCTGATCCACCGCATGCGAACCAATCAGACCCGCGCCACCGATTACAACGAATTTCTTACCTTTAATATCCACGAGTCTTGCTCCTAGTCGGCCAGCACCAGCTGGTTGTCATTCTTAAGATGATACGTTTCACCCGTTGCCGGGCATTTAAGGTCAGCACCCAACCGGTCGCCAGAACGGCTCATCCAGCCCATCCGCCGTGCGGGGTTACCCACCATCAAGGCATAATCAGGTACATTTTTTGTGACGACGGCACCCGCGCCAATCAGGCAGTAATCGCCAAGCGAATGGCCACAAACGATGGTTGCATTGGCGCCAATGGTTGCACCCTTGCCGACAGGCGTCGTTTTAAATTCAGATTTCCGGCTCACATTCGCACGCGGGTTAATCACATTGGTAAATACGCAGGATGGGCCACAAAACACATCATCTCCCAGCACAACGCCTTCATAGAGCGAGACATTGTTCTGGATCTTGCAGCCATTACCGATGGTGACTTTCGGGCCGATCATAGCATTCTGGCCAATCGAGCAATTTTCGCCGATCACCGTCCCTGCAAGGATGTGACAGAAATGCCAGATCTTGGTGCCGCGACCGATCACCGCCCCATCATCGACATAGCTCGATATATGGATAAGGACGCCGGGAAAGCGCGGATCTTCCCTCATTTCGCTCATAAATTACGCTTTATCGGCGAAGGGATGAACAATCCCTGAACGTTTGGCAATTTCCTGATGGCGGAAGGTCGAAACGATCTCAATCGAAGGGCGAACATCCTTCAAGCCAAAGCCACGGCCCGCGAGAATTTCCTCGTAAGAGCGCGTGTGCAAATCGGTAAAGCCTTCGGAAAACTCAACTTCCTCGCCATCGACCGTAATCGAGCGATAGGTCGTCTTTTTGCCCTGCACGCTTTCAGGTAGATCATTGCGATCCACCGACAAGAACCAGCTCACATCGGCGCGCTCGCACTCCAAAAAGCCTGCTGCGCGTTCATCCGAGCGCAAATGGGCGACGTTGGATTTAACGCCACCGAACACAAAGCCAAGCATATCAAAGAAATGCACGCCGATATTGGTTGCCACGCCACCTGATTTCGAGTCATCGCCCTTCCAAGACGCGTGATACCAACGCCCGCGCGAGGTGCAATAAGTGAGTTCCACCTTATGACGCTTGGTAGAGTTAGCAAATTTATCGCGCAGCGCGATGATGGCTGGGTGCAGGCGAAGCTGCAAAATCGAATAAATCCGCTTACCCGTATCGGCTTCAATTTCCTCCAACCCATCGATATTCCAAGGGTTCAGCACCAAAGGCTTTTCGCAAATGGCATCCGCGCCAGCCCGCAAAGCAAAGCGGCAATGCGCGTCATGGAGATAATTTGGCGAGGCAATCGAGACATAATCGAGCCGCTCGCCCCGACGCCGCAGCTTGTCCACATGGCGGTCAAACCGCTCAAATTCGGTGAAAAAATGCGCGTCTGGGAAATGGCTATCCAAAATACCAACGGAATCATTGGGATCATAAGCGACAACAAGCTCGCCTCCCGTATCCTTGATCGCCTTCATATGGCGTGGCGCGATGTAACCGGAAGCTCCAATAAGGGCATAAGTCGTCAAGGTAATATCCTTCGAGATAAGTCAAAACAACGCGATTTTGGACAAAATCCAACCAATTCCGCACCCGATAGCACCATCGAATAACAAATACGAGGCGAAATCATCCAATTAAGACGCCGCAAAAAGCACGGCGCGGATGAACTGAAGCTGAATCAGGGCGAAATTAAGGGGGTTACTCCCCCCGTCATTGCGAGCGAACGCGAAGCAACCCAGCTGATGATTCCGAAAAAAGTGCGATGGTTAGGTTGTATTTTAATAAGTTTCGCTAGCTGGGTTGCTTCGCGTTCGCTCGCAATGACGGAAAATAGATTGCCGTTCATCAGCCAGACAGGATTGCTCAGCTATTGCAACCGCACAGCTTCGGGAAATCCCTTAGCCACCCGCTTTTGGAACCGCTTTAATCCGCATGGCCTTGCCTAAACTGCTCTTTCTTGTCACCGATGATCGCTATTTCATCTCGCACCGCCTGCCCATGGCGCGGGCGGCGAAATCGGCTGGCTTTGAGGTACATGTCGGCACGCGGGTAAAAAACTTTGGCGCTGCGATCCGTGGCGAGGGCTACATCGTTCACGATCTGCCATGGGAAAAGCTCAAGCGCACGCCCTTCGACATCATCAAGGATATCTGGGCTATTCGAAAGCTTTATCAAAGCCTTAAGCCGGATATCGTCCACCATATTGCGCTCGTTCCGGTGATGTTTGGTCAAATCGCCGCAACAGGTCTTGGTATCGCGACAGTCAATACAATCGCGGGCTTGGGTTCGGGCTTTATTGGTCGGGGGTTTAAGGGAAAACTCCTCAAATCCGGCCTTGTCATCGCCCTCCGCACGCTATTGTCGCGCCGCTCATCGATCACCGTGGTGCAAAACGCCGATGATCGGGCGGCCCTTCAATCCATCGGCGTTCCATCGGATAGCATTCGCTTGGTGGCAGGCTCGGGCGTCGATACCGACCTTTTAAAGCCGCTACCGGAGCCCGAAGGGCCGATTACCATCGGCATCGCCGCCCGAATGTTAGAGGATAAAGGCATAAGGCCACTTGTTGCGGCCCAAGCGATTTTGCGCGAAAAAGGTCTCAACACGCAGCTTTTGCTCGCAGGTGATTACGATCCCACCAACCGCTCGGCGATTAAAATCGAGGAACTTCAAGCCTTTGCCCGCCAACCCGGCGTCGAATGGTTAGGTCATATCGAGGATATCGCCGCACTTTGGACGCGCTGCCATATTGCCGCTTTGCCGTCCCGGCGCGAGGGGCTGCCCAAAGCGCTGCTCGAAGCCGCAAGCTTGGGGCGCCCACTGGTCGCCACCGATGTTCCAGGCTGCCGCGACGTCGCTGTTGACGGGGAAACCGGCCTTTTGGTTCCCGTCGATGATGCCAAGGCGCTGGCAAACGCCATCGAAACGCTCGTCCGCGATCCCGCTCTTCGCGCCAAATTGGGGCAGGCCGGGCGCCGTCGTGTCGAAAAATTATTTTCATCAACCGCAATCGGTACCGAAATTGCCGCAATTTACCGCGACATGGCCGAATTGAGGATTGCTGATCCGCAATTTGCCGTCTAGACGGCTGCCTGAGTTTAAGAAAGTGGAGACTAAAAGCGTGGCTCATACCAGAAAAATCGCCGTCATCGGACTTGGCTATGTAGGCCTCCCCGTCGCCGTATCGTTTGCGGCCGCTGGCGAAACCGTGATCGGCTTTGACATCGACCAGCGCCGCATTGCCGAGCTGAAAGACGGCCATGACCGCACCTTGGAAGTCGAAAGCGCCCGCCTGAAAGCCCCAACGCTCACCTTCACGCATGACCGCGCTACGCTCAAGACCGCCGATTTCTTCATCGTTACCGTGCCGACCCCAATCGACGAAGCCCGCCGTCCAGACCTGACCGCTTTGCTCAAAGCATCTGAGACCGTCGGCAATGTGCTCAAAAAGGGCGATATCGTCGTCTATGAATCAACCGTCTATCCGGGCGCAACAGAAGAAGATTGCGTGCCTGTGCTTGAGCGCGTCTCGGGCCTGAAAGCCGGAACCGACTTCACCGTCGGCTATTCGCCCGAGCGGATTAATCCGGGCGATCACGTCCATCGCTTTGAAACCATTACCAAAGTCGTCTCCGGCCAAACGCCTGAAACGCTTGAAATCGTGGCTGCTGTTTATGGCTCGGTGGTTAAAGCAGGCATACATAAAGCGCCTTCGATCAAAGTGGCCGAAGCCGCCAAAGTCATCGAAAACACCCAGCGCGATCTCAACATCGCGTTGATGAACGAATTATCGGAAGTCTTTCAAGCCCTCGGCGTCAATACGCTCGATGTGCTTGCAGCGGCAGGTACCAAGTGGAACTTCCTGCCCTTCCGTCCCGGTCTCGTCGGCGGTCATTGCATCGGCGTTGATCCCTATTACCTCACCTACCGCGCGGAAAAAGCCGGATGCCATCCGGAAGTCATTTTAGCCGGACGTCGCACCAACGATGCCGTCGGACCCCGCGTCGCCCGCGAATGCATCCGCCGTCTGCTAGCGGACGGCCGCGCCAATCCGGTTGTAACCGTCCTTGGCCTGACCTTCAAAGAAGACGTACCCGATATTCGCAACTCGAAAGTGGTTGATATCATTACAGAACTTAAAAATTTCGGCATTACCGTCCAAGCCCATGATCCGATGGCTTCGGCGGAAGAAGTGCATCACGAATTCGGCATTGATTTGGTATCCACCGAGAACCTCAAGCCTTCGGACGCAGTGATTTTAGCCGTATCGCACAAATCCTATATGCAAGACGGATGGGGCTTGATCCAAAAGCTGTTGAAGCCCGGCAACCCGATTGTCATGGATGTCAAAGGCGCATTGCCCCGCGAAACGCGGCCTTCAAACATATCCGTTTGGAGCCTCTGAGCGAAATCATGTTGACATCCGTGCGATTGAAGCAAACCCGTCACAAAGTTGTAACCTTTGGCTGCCAAAGCGTCGCGTCCGTGGGTGCGGATAACGTCTTACGCATCGGCTTTAAACGCGTTAACGCCTCAATCCGCTTACTCGACTGCCCGGGGTTTTAGGTTGGTTAGAAATGTAACACCTCGGCGCCTGCTTCTTGCTGCGTCATTGATCGCAACGATGGCAACTGTCATCGGCGGCGGTGTTGCGTCGAGCACAGATGATATTACGCGGGTGCGCGAACTACCCTACCCCTTCCACCAAGTTGTCAGCTTCAGCGACGACGCGGACGAGTTAAAGCCATGGCATGGCGCCGCCATCCATCGCGTCTTCAATCAAGAACTCGGTTTGCAGGTAACGGACTCGCTCTGGCCCCATGGCAGCAACCGTCTATCCACGATGTTCTTGGGGCCAGGCCGCTTAAACCGGACGCCAACAGGGGTTGATGGACTTCCCGCTTATGCGCTTCTGCTACGTGAATGGCATCGTGGCAATATCGATCAGTTTCATGGCTGGCAGGAAGATTCCAGCTTCCAATTGCGCAATGTGTTTGAACCTTCGATCCAACTGGCATCCGAACAAACCAATATTGCGATTCCAGCCGTCGATTCAGACATCGCGAATGAACAACGCCAAAATGTTCGTCTCTTTCTAAACGGCGAACCACCAGCTGATTTATCGGTTACCTTGTCCGATAGCACCGGACGCACGCTCACATATGGCCCCGATCAGGTGGCTAAAGGCAGAGACGTTCAACTCAAAAAAGACAACAAATTTGTAATCGTTGAATTCATCATTCCGACCGAAGGCGACACGTTCGACCATTTAGCGTTGAATGCAGGTCAATTGGATCATGTCACGCTAACGGCGCCATCATGCAGCAATGGCTGCGGCGTATCGGTCATGCGCATTGAGCGCGACGATTTCAGTCGCCAAACCGTCATGGCGGAAGCGCCCATCTTGGCCGATTGGAACCTGCGCCCTGCACTCCTCACATCGCATGGCGGCAATACGCTGGCGCAAGATTTTGGTGTAGCCGGAAAATATTACGAAGTACCCCGCTCGCCGGGCACCATCTTCAATGATGCGTCGGTTGTGGTGCGGCGCGAAGCCCATGCGACCGATGAAACAAGCCACGCTTATCATGCCGATATTCTTAAAACGCTTGGTGTAGAAGGCATATGGTCTTACTTCCCTGCCGACCCTTCCCATTATTTTGGTCCGCTTAAAAGCGATTTTAAAAAGCCGCTTCCGCCACTCACCACGACCTATCCGGGCTTTTACAATGTGCCGCGTTCAACCACGGGCAATTTTGACCGGAGTTCGTCGGACGCTTTTGCCAATGACCTTGGGCATCTCTTGCCAACCCTTTCTTATGAGGATCGTAAGGACCTCTATTGCGGTTTGCGCTGCGACAGCGCGCAAGGTGATTCACTCGCCATGCTGGTCGCCTCTAGCGTTGAAATGATCCGCAATGGTGATGCCGTCCGCCATTTCTGGTATACGCATTTTGGCTCTGGCGGCTCGGAATTTCAGCACACCACTGCGGAGCCTGTAACGCCTGTCATTCGCAAATGGATGCAGCGCCTCTCGAACCTCGTTTATAATTTTGATGGCACAGTTCCCGATAGCCAACGCGTTTGGTCGCCACCGGGCTCGACTTGGGTTCGCTATCAGCAAATGCGCAATGCGATTGCTGGCCATATTGAGTTTAATGAAAAAGATAACCGCATTACGATTACACCTTGGACAGACAGCGTTACCGGAAAGATGATGCCCGATCCGCACGCTGGCAGCCGCGATTTGCATGGCCTTACCCTCTATGTAAGCGACCCGACGAAGGTGCGCGTCTATCTCGGCGAAACCGAGCTTCATGCGTTTACCCGCAATCCAGCTGATGAAACGGGTAAACCATCAATTACGCTTGTCGATGATAATTCACCCTCGGCCGTTCTTGATCACGTCGCACTGTTCGAAAAAGGCCAAGTATCGATTGATAATGGCGAGGCACAGGAGCGTCAGGCACAAGCCAATGATCCTGATGGTTCGAAAATTTTGAGCCTTACCGCCGATAATACCGGACGGGCTGAATTGCTATTCCGGCCCTCCCGCCTTGAATTTTGGAACACAAGCCATATCCAACTTGCGTTGCGAAAACTCGATCATTCCATATCAAAGCGGAACGCATCCGCCGGCAATCTTGAAATCGATCTGATGATGGAAGACGGTACGACCGTCTCGATCAATGAACAGGATACGCCAGAGCTTGAAATGCTCCCCTCTAGCCAATGGCATATCTCGCCCGTTTCGATTTCAAGCGATTGGCGCTATGAAACGCTTGATGTTGCAGCCTTGGATTGGCCCGACCTTAATCCATCCGCCAAAACATTTTCTCGTCCACCCTTACCGCTTGGCAAAGTCAAAAGCGTTCGTATCGCCCTTGTGAATGCAAAGCCTGGCACCGTGCTTGAACTGGCCAATCTCCGCGCCCTTCGCCCTAACCCGAATGGCGAAGCAGAAGATGGCGGCAAACTCGTTGCTGGTCGTGTGACGAAAGATGGCCAGACTGGTCTCGCGCAGGTCAAGATCCGTGCAACATCATCGACATCAGGCCTGATCAAAACAGTAACAAATGAAGATGGTTATTTCTTTTTGCCGCACAGGAAAAAGGGTGAAACTCTTTCCATCATGGCGCGCATCAACGGTCAGAATTGCGCCGTTGAACAGGGACGCCGCATCGAGATTTCAAAGAATGAAGTCGAACTAGATGTGAATGCAAACAATTGCCAGCAGCTCGTCTCTTCAGCTGATGACGTGTTTGAAACGAGCATGATCCCTTAAAACAATTACGCTGCTATACGCGCAGCGTATCAATCCACTCCCGCGTCCGCGCTTCGGGATCGGCGTTGCGTAAGATATCGGTAACAACACACGCGCTATCGGCCCCCGCTTGCAAGACGAGCTTCGCACGTTCCGGCGTCAAACCACCAATGGCAACAAGCGGCATATCACCAATGATCCGCTTCCATTCGCCAATGCGCTCCAACCCTTGCGGCGGAAATTTCATATCCTTTAAAACGGTCGGATAAATCGGCCCCAAAGCGATATAATCAGGATCAAATTGAAGCGCACGGTCCAGCTCTTCGGGTGTGTGCGTGGATAGGCCAATCTTAACGCCGCCCGCTTTCAACGCTTTAAAATCGGCTGTGTCCATATCCTCTTGGCCGAGATGAACGAAATCGCATCCTTCATCAAGCGCCATCTGCCAATAATCATTGACGATCAAAGTCGCGCCATTCTGCGCGCACAAAGTCCGCGACATGATAATTTCATGCGTCAATTCCGCATGGCTTTTATCTTTCATGCGAAGCTGCACGGTCTTAACACCAAGCGGCAACAGGCGTTCAAGCCAATGGGAAGAATCAACAATCAAATAAAACCGATCCAGCATTTTAAACTCCAATATTTTACACAAAAGGTTGACCAAAAACGGGCGTTGAA
This sequence comes from Beijerinckiaceae bacterium, assembly GCA_036758905.1. GTDB lineage: Bacteria > Pseudomonadota > Alphaproteobacteria > Rhizobiales > Beijerinckiaceae > CAIUPE01. The sequence continues at coordinate 11,335 of DAIOVR010000047.1, forward strand.
GGCACCGCCATATCGCGCGCTTCCATCGCACCCGCACGATAGGCCAATCGTCCCGCTTTAGCCGCCAGAGCAAATCCTTCCGCCATAGCAACCGGATCACCCGCTTTGGCAACCGCCGTGTTCAGCAGCACCGCATCATAGCCCAATTCCATCGCATCGGCTGCGTGGGAAGGAACACCCAAACCTGCATCGACAACAAGCGGAACTCTCGGAAAATGCGCGCGCATTGCTTTCAAGGCAAAGCGGTTATTGAGCCCTTTGCCAGAGCCAATCGGCGC
>DAIOVR010000047.1:11712-14981 GCA_036758905.1 Beijerinckiaceae bacterium
GTATTCGGCAAAATCTTTTTCCCCATCGCGCTGATCAATTTCCAGAAATCGCGCCCGCCCGAACCACCCGTTGATTCACGCCGCAAGGATACGGTGAGAATATCGGCTTCCGAGCGCGTAATCGCATCCGCCAATATTGCAGGCGATGGATATTGCGCCGTGCCAAGCAACAAACGCGAGGCTACCGATACGCCATAAAACTCTAATAGATCCACGCTTCAGCCCCCTTGCATCGGCACTAGAATTTCAACCCGATCGCCCTCTTTTAATCGAACGATGTCACGGTCTTTTTTTCGCACAACGGACATGTTTACAGCCGTTGCAACGGGCATATCTTCATAGCCAAGCTCTAAGAGCAATTCGGCAAAGGTTTCGGCTGAAACATCGGTTTCATTGCCATTAACAATCAGCCTCACCGTTCAACCTCCGGAAAAGACTTACCCTCAAAAACAATCTCTGCCGCACGCCGCGCCAAAGCAGGCGCACCCAGATAGCCATGACGGTATAAACCATTCAGGCGAAGGATTTTTCCCTCGCGCCGGATGCGCGGCAAATTGTCAGCAAAGGCAGGCCGCACATCGGTGCCGGTTTCAACGATCTCCGCCTCGCCAAAGGCAGGGTGAACCGCATAGGCCGCATTTAAAAGCTCAACCATCGAGCGAGCCGAGAACCGTGTGCGATCCCCGCTCTCAATCATCGTAGCACCCACCATAAAATGATGATCGGCACGCGGAACAATGTAAACCGGAATACGCGGATGCAATAAACGCACGGGCCGCGAGAGGCTCACCTCTTTCGTGCGCAAGATCAGCATTTCGCCTTTTACGCCACGCAAATCCTTCAAAACATCACGGGCCTCATATCCGCGACAATCAAAGACATGATCAGCATTGATATCGTCGGGCGAAACAGCGCTATCCATCACAAAGGTCACGCCATACTCGGCAATTAATTTTTGCCGCAACGCGTCCAGCGTATCGCGCGGATCAAGATGCGCTTCGCTTGCAAAAAACAAAGCCGTCTCAAACCGCTCCGCTAAATCAGGTTCAAGCGCGGCAATTGCCTCGCGCGCAACCCATTCATGCGCCGAAGTCCGCGCGGCAAAGCGCTTGAGATCCGGCAGGTCACGCGGCGGGGCTACAACCAAGGTCCCCTTCTCAACAATATGCGAAAAATGTGTCTTCCAATAGCTAAGCGATTCAAGGCCCAATTCGCCGATCAAGGGCTCAGCGCTTTCCATCTCGCACCAAGCGGCCAACATACCACCCGCATACCAAGAGCACCCGCGCCCCGCTTCCGGTCGCCGTTCATAAACGGTCACGCTGCCACCCCGCAACGCGCAGTGATGCGCTGTTACAAGTCCCATGACACCTGCACCGATAACGGCGATCTTCATAGCGTTGCGGTTTCCCGTCTTTATCACAAACGCTTGGAAGCTTGAGAGTGAGCCAAAGGCTCATCTATCCTGCTTCCCTGCGCGGGCATTACCCCAGTCAGGTTCAAAGGGTCTAATCTCAGCCCCGCATTGCAGCGCGGCACCCCCAGCGATACGGCCAGCACGAAAGCGCCGCGCCGTCACGGTCGTTTAGCAAAGGAATGAAGCGAGGGGAAGCTCCCCGATTGCCAAGCCCGCAAAAACCGTTTATCGCCCCTCTTCGTTGGCAGCGCGTTCGCGCCTGTGGACAATTCGCTGGGGGTGCTGTGCGCAAGCATGGCTGAGAAACACCCTTTGAACCTGACTGAGGTAATCCTCGCGCAGGGAAGCCAATACCGCTCGCCACCGCCTTGTGGTCAGCCATTAGTGCTTTCCTGTCATTTTTGATCTGATGGAGATCGACATGGCAGATGCCCACCCTTCCACTTTTACCGCCGCTATTCCCGCAAAAGAGCGCGTTTTCGGCTTTCGCGATCAAGCAGCCCTTTGGTTTAGCCTGGGCGTCGGCCTTTTGGTGATGCAGACAGGTGCAACCCTGATGCCGGGCTTGAGCCCTAAACTGGCCTTTTTCGCGATTCTCTTAGGCTCCGCCATCGGCGCGGGGGTGCTGGCGCTCGTCGCCCGTTTGGGCCAAGAGACGGGGCTTTCGTCCGCCGCCCTCATGACGGTCGCCTTCGGCAGCAAATTGGGGCGCCTGCCGGTTGTTGCCAATGTCATCCAGCTTTTAGGCTGGGCGGCCTTCGAAATCATCATCATGCGCGATGGCTCTCTGGCTGTGATCAAGCAAGCGACAGGCCTTGAAGGCTCAGCCCTCACCTTTGGCATGACGCTGATCTGGGGCGCTATCCTCGTACTCCTCATGTTGGGATCGATGACCAGCCTTGTGCGGCGGTTTCTTTCCCGCATTGGCCTTCCACTTGTCATCGCCTCCTTGATTTGGCTCTCTTACGTCTTCGTTTCAGCCACGCTTACCAAAGGCTGGTCGGATTTCTGGAACCAAACAGGGACCGGAGAAATGAGCTTCTGGAGCGGTGTCGATCTCGTCATCGCCATGCCGGTATCATGGTTGCCCCTTGTTGCTGATTACGCACGCTTTGGCCGCTCAAAAGGTGGTGCAACCAATGGCACATTCATCGGCTACGGCATCGCCAATATCTGGTGCTATGCGCTCGGCGCACTGATTGCCTTCAACCAGCCTTCCGATGATCTGGTCACGGGTCTGCTCTTGGCCCAAGGCGGTCTGATCGCGCTGACGCTGATCGTGCTGGATGAGCTCGATAATGCCTATGGCGACCTGCATTCCGGCGCGGTCAGCTCGGAAAGCCTGTTCGGCGGCTTTGGAATGCTGCAGCGTGGCGTTGCAATGGCGCTTTTATCTATCGTCCTCGCGCTGGTGCTCACCACGCTATCGGAGACGACAAGCCAACTCATCACGCAATTTCTAACCGTGTTGAGCTCTATCTTTATCCCCCTCTTTGGCGTGATTTTGGCCCGCTATGACCTTATCCGCACGGCCGCGCATTCGGGTAAACCTCTGGCGGGTATAGAATGGGCTGCCTTGGCGTCATGGCTCATCGGCGTCGTGATCTATCAATTGGCCGTTTTTACCTATCCCGATTGGGGCTCCGCCCTGCCGAGTCTGATCATCAGCTTCGCCCTCGCCAAGCTCATGCCGACCCAGCGCGCCTAATACCAAAGGGCGATAGGCTGCATTGCAGGTCCACGCCATTTGGCGTGGACTTTTTGCGGCTTTAGGGACTAAAAGGCGTCAAAATCAAAACATCAAGAAACGACACAGGAACAACACCATGGCGAAGATTGAAATTAAAGGCCC
>DAIOVR010000048.1:0-14899 GCA_036758905.1 Beijerinckiaceae bacterium
CAAAAGAACAGGCGTCATGTCGGGACTTGGCCTTTCACGATTGCGTCGATAGTGTTCGCCCAACGAAAAACGGGAAGGAATCGTCACCATGGGCAAACTCGAAGGCAAAACCATCTGGATAACGGGAGCAGGCAGCGGCATTGGCGAGGCGACAGCCCTTGCTATGGCCAAAGAAGGCGCGACTGTAGCTCTTACAGGTCGTCGCAAAGAGCCGCTCGAGACGGTGGCCCACGCGATCACGCAAGCCGGCGGCAAGGCCTTGGTGGAACCAGGCGATGTTATGGATAAGGCCATGGCGCCTGCAGTCGTCGCCCGTATCATCAAAGCAACAGGGCGGCTCGACATACTCGTCAACAATGCGGGCACCAATGTTACCGCGCGCACCTTTGCAGTCCTTACGCCGGAAAATCTAGATACCGTGTTACAGGCCAATCTCAATGGGGCCTATTATTGTGTATTAGCAGTCCTTCCACAGATGCGCGCGCAACAAGATGGTGTGCTTATCCACACGGCTTCTTGGGCAGGCAAATATGTGACCCCACTTTCGGGAACGGCTTATACAGCTTCCAAACATGCAGTCGTTGCGATGAGCCATAGCCTGAATATGGAAGAGTTTAAAAACGGCATCCGTTCATCGGTGATTTGCCCGCATGAAATCTCAACGCCAATCCTCAACACGCGTCCCGTGAAGGTGACAGAAGAAGAACGCGCCCGCATGTTGCAATCGGAAGATATGGCCAATCTCTACGTCTATATCGCCACACAACCTGCCCATGTCTGCATCAACGAAGTCACCATCGCGCCGACTTGGAACAGGGCTTATTTGCACGGGATTTAGTCATAATCCTCAACCCTTCCTGTGCGGGGTGCTTCAACTTTGGCGAGCGCTTTTCCGGTTTTTTCGACGGCTTTAAAAAGCCTTATAAAATTAGCGCTCGCGATTTTTTCAATGGCATCGTCCGACCAACCGCGTTCAATCAAGGCTGCAATAAGATAGGGGAATTTGCTGACATCCTCTAAGCCTTCCGGCGTCACGCCGCCATAATAGTCTGAACCGATGGCGATATGGTTTAACCCTGTGCGGCCGACTAAATATTCAATGTGGTAGCAAAGCTCCGCTATGGTCGCCTTAGGCTGCGGACCATTTTTTGCAGCATGCGCGGCAATCGCTTCGTCGTGATTGTGCATAAAGGATGCTTTGCCAAAATTGTCGCGCAAGGGCCGCGACCAATCGCGCGATTTTTGACTTATGAAATCGGGAATAAATGTCGCCATAATCACGCTCTTGCGCGAACGAATACGATCTAACACATCATCCGGCGCGTTACGCGGATGATCGCATAAAGAGAACGCATTGTTATGCGAGAACAATACAGGCGCGCGCGAAATATCGAGCACCTGATGCATCACTTTGGGTGAGGTATGCGCAAGATCGACGATGATGCCCAATCGATTAAGCTCGAGCACAACAGCTTCACCAAATTTCGTAAGCCCGTTATGGCGTGCCTCGTCGGTTGCGCTATCAACCCAATCCAAGGTCTCGTTATGGCAAAGCGTCATCAGGCGTACGCCAGCAGCTTGCCAGACACGCAAGGGGGAAAGGCTATTTTCCAACCCTACCCCGCCCTCAACGGTCATAAAGCTCGCAATCTTGCCGCGTCGTTTGGCGCGCGCAATGTCGTTGGCTTCTAGTGCGAGCATGAAATCATCAGGATAGGTTTCGGGCAATTGCCGGATGATATCGATCAGCTCCAACGTCATACGGCCGGGCTGCGGCATAAGCGTTGGCACAAAGGCCGCCCAAAATTGGGCGCTGACCAAGCCTTCCTTAAGCCGAGGCAAATCCGTATCGGTTTCCGGATGGAGCCGTGCGAGATCATAGCGCTTCACACTTTTCTGGGCCGTGGGATCCGAATGAATCACCCAAGGCAAATCATTATGGCCATCCACCAGCGGTATGGACTGCAATAAATGGCGGGCATGTTCCAATGCGCGGCTTGCCTCGATAACGGACATTGAACACTCCTCCAAATGCTTTTGTCCCATTTATGAAGCGCGAACAGCACGGGCACAAGAGGCCTGCGCGAAAATGGCCTTTGTACCGAGAGCCTCCCAGCTTTGCATTTTGGCAAAGTCGCCCCTCTAAATCCAGTATTGCTGCACTGCCGTAATAGCTTTACTGAGCCTAATATGAAAAGCGTCTCGGCTGCCTAAATGTTGAAACCAGCCCATTCGCGACGAAACGGAAATTCCAGATGAATGATACGACGGTAATGCCCTCGGCTGCGACCGATGCCCCACACCAACAGGCGCGGCTGCCAAAACGCCGCTCTTTGCGCCCTATTATCCTTGGCGTCATTGCCATTGGCATCGTGGGCTATGGCGTGTCGTGGGCTTATGAATGGTGGTCCCATGGGCGTTTCATCGTTTCAACCGATGATGCCTATGTTGGAGCGCCGATCTCGACAATCTCGACCCGTGTATCGGGCCATGTCATGGATATCGCGGTTGCCAACAATCAAGCCGTTCATACGGGTGATTTGCTCGTCAAGATTGACGATGGCGATTACCGGCTTGCTGTCGAAAGCGCTGGTGAGCGTATTGATACACAAACGGCGAGTCTTTCGCGCGTTGACAAACAAATCGCCCAGCAAAGCGCAGTGATTGATCAAGCGCGCGCGCAAATTACGGCAGCAAAAGCCGATGCAATGCGGGCCGAGCTTGACTATGCGCGTGCTCAAAAACTGGCCGAAGCCGATTTCAACACCCGCGCTCGTCTTGATCAGGTTTTGGCGGACCGTGATCGAACAGCAGCCGCGCTCGTCAGCGCCACCGCGGGCCTAGCCGCCGCCGAAGCCGGTATTGACGTTTTAAAAGCTCAAAAGGTGGAATTGGAACATTCAAAGGCAGAGCTTGAGACCGCTTTGGCAAAAGCACGGCGTGATTTGGAATTTACCGAAATCCGTGCACCCTTTAACGGCATTGTGGGCAACCGCGCAGCGCAGCTTGGGATGTTGGTTGAACCGGGCGTTCGCTTGCTCGCCCTCGTACCGCTTGACGCTGTCTATGTGGACGCCAATTTTAAAGAAACCCAGCTTGGTCGCATCAAACCTGGCATGACGGCGAATGTTCATGCCGATGCCTGGCCGGGCCGCACCTTTATCGGCAAGGTAACAAGCTTTGCACCCGCAACGGGGGCTATTTTCTCCCTGCTGCCGCCTGAAAATGCGACCGGCAACTTCACCAAGATCGTCCAGCGCATTCCGGTTCGCATTGTTTTTTCAGCAGATGATCTGAAAGAAATGGCACTCCGCCCCGGTCTGTCGGTCACTGTTGATATCGATACATCGTCACAATGAGCGAAGCCGCAAAGCCCGCTTGGCCCCCTGCTCCACCCGTCGTAACCACGCGACGCGTGATTGCCTTTATCGGCATGGTGTTCGGCATGTTCATGGCGATTCTGGATATTCAGATCGTCTCCGCCTCGCTGGCTGAAATTCAAGCGGGATTATCCGCGAGTGCCGAAGAAATCTCATGGGTCCAAACCGCCTATCTGATCGCAGAAGTGGTTATGATTCCGCTTTCGGGGTTTTTGGGCCGGATGATTTCGACCCGCTATCTTTTCGCCGCATCGGCCTTTGGCTTTACGCTCATGAGCATCATGTGTGCGCAGGCGAGCTCCATCGAAGAAATGATTATCTGGCGCGCGCTGCAGGGCTTTATCGGCGGCGGCATGATCCCTTCCGTTTTTTCTGCCGCCTTCTCGATTTTTCCGCGCGATAAACAATCCATCATCTCGCCGATCATTGGTCTTGTCGCAACGCTTGCACCAACCATTGGCCCCACCATTGGTGGGTATTTGACCGATATTTTTTCTTGGCATTGGCTGTTTCTTGTCAATGTTGTGCCAGGAATTTTGGTGACGCTATCGGCATGGTTTTTGATCGATTTTGATAAGCCCAATATGAGCCTATGGAAAACCTTTGACTGGTGGGGTTTGGCGGGCATGGCCGGTATGCTGGGTGGCCTCGAATATGTGCTCGAAGAAGGCCCTGCAAAAGATTGGTTTCAAGATGATCGGATTGTTAATTGCGGAATCATCGCATTGGTTGGAGGCACGTTATTTTTCTTTCGTGCCTTTATGGCGCGCACGCCTATTGTTGATCTGAAGGCGTTTTCAAACCGCAATTTTGCAGCAGGATGTTTAGCCTCCTTCACCATCGGCATCGGTCTTTATGGACTAACCTATTTATACCCCGTCTTTCTCGCGCGGGTTCGTGGCTATACTTCGCTTGAAATCGGGACCACGATGTTTCTAACCGGCGTTGCGATGTTTTTGACCGCACCGGTTGCGGGGCGTTTATCGGCAAAGCTCGATCCGCGTATCATGCTGGCCATCGGCATTTTTGGCTTTGCCATTGGCACTTTTTTAGCCTCTACCCTCACCAAGGATTGGGGCTTTCATGAATTGATTTGGCCGCAAATCTTCCGTGGCGTATCGCTGATGTTCTGCATGGTGCCGATCAATAATGTGGCGCTCGGCACTTTGCCGATGGACCGCCTTAAAAACGCATCGGGTCTGTTTAACCTCACCCGCAATCTGGGGGGCGCTGTTGGGCTCGCTCTCATCAACACCGTGCTCAACAACCGTTGGGACCTTCACATGCAAAGGCTTCGCGATAGCCTCGTATGGGGGCGTCAGGTAGCCGATGAGACGCTGGCCAATATCACCAGAGGAATGGCGGCATTGGGAGATGGTGCCGAGCTTGCGGCCACCAAACAAATGGCCGGCATGGTCCGGCGTGAGGCGCTCGTTTTGGCGCTTGGGGACGTGTTTCTAGCGCTTACCTTCGTGTTTCTCCTGATGCTGGTTGTATTACCTGCCATTGAAAAAGCAGGTGGGCCTAAAAAGGCGGCCGGCGGCGGGCATTAAACACTCCGTCGACATGACGCTTTCGCTGATATAAGAAAAGCCCATGCTTGAAGGACTCACACCCAAAAATCCGACCCATGTGATGAAACTCGTCAGTGACGAGAAAACCGCGCGCGGCGTGGCCGACATCGTGATGGAAACCTTTGACCCCAATGAAACCGCAGCCGCTGCTTTTGAAAACGAAGCAACATTGGCGTGGGAAGTGGAAGTCTATTTCGCCGAGCCGCCGAATGAAGCAGGCATGCGCGAATTGATAGCCGCAACGGTTGGCAAAGACGCGGCCTCCGCCCTTACCTTCGAAACCCTTGTTGAAAAAGATTGGGTTAAGGCCTCGCTTGACGGGCTTTCCATTGTCCATGCCGGACGGTTTCAGGTCCATGGCTCGCATGACCGCGAGCGTATTCCGCAAAACGCCATCGGCATTGAAATTGAAGCCGCCCTCGCCTTTGGCACGGGCCATCACGGCACCACACGCGGCTGCCTCTTAATGCTCGATGACGTGCTCAAGCGCCGCCGTCCCGTTCATGTGCTCGATATCGGCACGGGATCAGGCGTCTTAGCCATTGCAGCAGCCCGCGCGATCCATAGACCTGTCGCATCGGGTGATATTGATCCGGTTGCCGTCATCGCAGCGCGCAGCAATGCGGTGCTTAACCGCGCTGGCTCAACGGTTCGCCCTGTCGTTGCCAAAGGCGTTGGCCATCCCTCGCTCTACGCCAAAGCACATTATGATCTTGTCTTCGCCAATATTCTCGCCAAGCCGCTTATTCGCCTTGCGCCGCATATTGCCTCTGTTGCTGCACCTGATGCGGACATCGTCCTTTCAGGCCTTCTGGCGCGCGATGTACCGGGCGTTTTGAATGCCTATGGCTTGCAAGGCTGGTATCTTGCCAAGCGCCGCGATCTTGAAGGATGGGCCGCGCTGCTGTTACGCCGCGTTGCTGGCCGCCCTGTCACCCCTCTATAACACCAAGCCCGAAGGTACGGAGAAACCCATGGCCGAAGCAATTTTCCAGACCTTCGAACAAAAGACAAATCCTGCACAGGGTGCAGCTCATCTGAAAGCTTTGCGCGCAGAACTTAAAGCGCGCGGCTTGGATGGTTTCGTCGTGCCACGCACAGACGAACACCAGAACGAATATGTGCCTGCTTCATCCGAGCGGCTTGCATGGCTCACCGGATTTTCCGGCTCATGGGGCATGGCTATTGTGTTGGCCGACCAAGCCGCCATTTTTGTCGATGGTCGCTACACCGTACAAGTGCGCGAGCAAGTGGATGTTGCCATTTTTACGCCTGAACATCTGATCGACAATCCGCCGGAAGGCTGGCTCGAAAAACAATTAAAGCCCGGCCAAAAATTAGGCTTCGATCCATGGCTTCACACGCAAGATGGAACAAAGCGTCTCGAAAAAGCCTGCAAGGCAGCGGGCGCAACACTCGTGCCCGTTGATACCAACCCGATTGATGCAGTTTGGGCAGATCGCCCAGCAGCACCGCTTGCACAGATTGTTCTTCATAAGCCTGCTTATGCGGGTGAAGATGCAACAGAAAAACTCAAGCGCATCCAATCAAAACTCGTCGCGCAAAATGCCGATGCTGTTGTCATTACCGATGCGCACGCGGTTGCCTGGGCCTTCAATATTCGCGGTGGCGACGTAGGCCACACGCCGCTTCCTTTAGGCTTTGCCATTGTGCCTCGCGAGGGCAAAGCGCAACTCTTTATGGATGGTCGCAAATTCTCGAACACCGTACGCGATGCCGTAAGTGACCTCGCCGAAATTGCTGAACCCGTTGCGCTTGATCGCGCCTTGCAGACTCTGGCGCAAAAAGGGGCCAAGGTTAAATTCGATGCCGCATCGGCATCCAACCGCTTGGTGCAATTGATTGAAGCCAATGGCGGCACCGCCGAAGTCGGTACCGATTTCATCGCATTGATGAAGGCCGTCAAAAACAATGCAGAAATCGTAGGCTCCCGCGCAGCTCATATTCGCGATGGTGCAGCGATGACGCGCTTTCTGGCATGGTTTGATCATGAGGCCATTCACGAAAAACTAACCGAGATTGATGCCACGATTGCGCTTGAAAATTTCCGTCGTGAAACGGGCGTCTTGAAGGATGTCTCCTTCCCCTCGATTGCAGGTGCAGGACCCAATGCGGCCATCCCGCATTATAAGGTTTCGACCGAATCCAATCGCCGCATCGAGAAGGGCATTTTCCTCATCGATTCCGGTGGCCAATATGAAGACGGCACAACCGATATTACGCGCACCATGGTGGTGGGCCCTGCAACGGCGGAAATGAAAGATCGCTTCACGCGCGTATTGAAAGGCCATATCGCGATTGATACGGCCGTATTTCCGAAAGGCGTTTCGGGTGCACAAATCGATAGTTTCGCGCGCAAACCTTTATGGGATGCCGGCCTCGATTTTGATCATGGCACAGGCCACGGCATCGGCTCTTATCTCTCGGTGCATGAAGGCCCGCAGCGCATCGCTAAAACAGGTGTAGTGCCGCTTGAAGCCGGCATGATGCTTTCCAATGAACCCGGCTTTTACAAAGCTGGCCATTGGGGCATTCGCATCGAAAATCTAATCTTGGTTGAGAAGCGCGAGATTGAAGGTGCTGAGCGCGAAATGTACGGCTTTGAAACGCTCAGCTTCGTGCCAATTGATTTGAATTTGGTCGAGCCTGCTTTGCTCACCGCCGATGAGCGCGCATGGCTTAACGCCTATCACGCGAAAACACGGGCCTTGCTAACCCCGCATCTCGATGCTGAAACGATCAAGTGGTTGGAGATCGCAACTAGGGCGGTGTAATCACCCGCCTACGCGCTCAAACCACTCGTCCTCGCTAATAACTTCGACGCCATGTTTGCGGGCATCTTCAAGCTTGGATCCCGCGCCGGGGCCTGCAACGACGAGATCGGTTTTTTTCGAAACCGATCCTGAAACTTTCGCTCCCAATCGTTCGGCCATCGCTTTCGCCTCATCGCGCGTCATGCGTTCGAGCGAGCCTGTAAAGACAATGGTCTTGCCAGAAACAGGGCTTGCCGCAGCAACCGCTTCCATTGGCTCCGGTGTTACGTGCTGCATAAGCGCGTCAAGCTCTTCTAGATTATGCGCTTCGGCAAAAAAATCGACAATCGAGCCTGCCACAATCGGCCCGATACCATCAATATCCGTGAGCTCCGCCTTTGCCGCCTCGCCATCTTGTCCCGCTTTGATGGCTACAGCTTGCAATTTTTCTATAGAGCCAAAATGCCGCGCCAATTGCTTGGCTGTTGTCTCGCCGACATGGCGAATGCCAAGTGCAAAGATGAAGCGATTAAGCGCTACATTTTTCCTTTGCCGGATCGCATCAAATAATTTTGTAACCGATAAAGCCCCATAGCCTTCGCGATCTTTTAGTTTCTTCAATGAACGCGCATCGCGCTCCTCAAGCGTAAAAATATCGCGCGGTCGCGTAATCAAGCCGTCGGCATAAAATCCTTCGATCTGCTTATCGCCCAACCCTTCAATGTCGAAAGCATTACGCGAGGCAAAATGCTTTAACCGTTCGGTCGCCTGCGCCGGACAAATCAAACCAGCCGTGCAGCGACGGACAGCCTCTGGCTCACCTGTTTTCGGATCCGTTTCACGTACCGCATGACTGCCACATGCCGGGCATTGATGCGGAAAATGATAAGGCTTTGCATCCGCTGGTCGGTTCTCGATAACAGCCGCGACAATTTGCGGAATAACATCGCCAGCGCGTTGAACAATAACCGTATCGCCGATGCGTACATCTTTACGCGCAATCTCATCTTCATTGTGGAGTGTTGCATTCGATACAACAACACCGCCAACATTGATCGGTTGCAGCTTGGCAACAGGCGTTAAAGCACCCGTGCGTCCCACTTGAATATCAATATCCAATAAAAGGGTGCGCGCTTGCTCAGCCGGAAATTTACGGGCTGTTGCCCAACGCGGTGACCGCGCGATAAAGCCCAAGCGTTGCTGCAAGGCTAAATCGTCAACCTTATAAACAACGCCATCAATATCGTATCCGAGTGTCGGACGCTTTTCCTCGATCAATCGATAATGTGCGACCATGTCCTCAACCGTCGCACAGCGCTTCATCAAAGGATTTGTAGGCAGCCCCATATGTGCAAAAGCTTGCACCATGCCGCTTTGCGAATGAGACGGCATATCACCTTCAATCAAACCCCACGCATAGGCAAAAAACTTTAAGGGCCGAGAGGCCGTCACTTTCGGATCGAGTTGCCTTAACGAGCCTGCCGCGGCATTTCGCGGATTAGCAAAAGCCGGCTTTCCTTCCGCTTCTTGCCGCTCATTCAGTGCAATAAAATCCGCCGTAGCCATATAAATTTCACCGCGGATTTCAATCACCGACGGGACATCACCGTGGAGCTTTTCCGGGATCGAAGAAATCGTTCGCACATTGGCGGTGACGTCTTCTCCCTCTTCCCCGTCACCGCGCGTTGCAGCAAATTTTAACTGACCTTTTTCATAGCGAATGGAGCAAGAAAGCCCATCAATTTTAGGCTCTGCCGTAAAAGCGATTTCTTTCTGATTAGGCCAATCTAGAAAGCGCCGAACGCGATCGACAAAGTCACCCACTTCTTCATCCGAAAAAGTATTCGCCAAAGACAACATCGGAACCGCATGGCGAATTTTCGAAAATTTCTCGGCAGGCTTTGCACCGACGCGCGCAATCGCTGTTGCTTCTTTTTGAAGCTCTGGGAAGGCCGCTAGAATAGCATCATATCTACGACGCAAGGCGTCATATTCGGCATCCGAAATAACAGGCGCATCTTTTTGATGATAGCGCACATCATGAGCTGCAATCTCATCGGCGAGGCTTTGCCATTCGATCCGCGCTTCAAGCGGCGAAAGTGCGTCGACAGGTAGCTTACTCATCGCGCTCCCTCAATCAGCTTTGATGCTGCCGCCCGCGCCTCCTCCGTAATTTCTGCGCCCGATAACATCCGCGCGATTTCCTCGCGGCGATGGGCTTCATCAATCGTTATAACGCGCGTTGCAATCTTGCCGGTTTTGCCTGCATCGCCTTTGGCAATCAGGAAATGCGTTACCGCGCGAGCCGCCACTTGCGGCGCATGGGTTACAGAAAGTACCTGTACTTTGTCTGCCAACCGCGCGAGCCTTTGACCGATGGCATCCGCTACGGCTCCACCGACACCTGTATCGATTTCATCAAACACAAGTGTCGGCGCCGAGCCACGATCCGCCAAGGACACTTTCAACGCCAGCATAAAACGCGAAAGCTCGCCGCCTGAGGCCACTTTCATCATCGGCCCCGGACGTGTTCCCGGATTTGTCTCGACCCAGAATTCGACATGGTCAAACCCTTCCGGCCCGCGAGCGGTTTCATCGCGCTCCATCGAAACAATAAACCGTGCACGCTCGAGTTTGAGAGGCGGAAGTTCTGCATTCACTGATGTTTCAAGCTCGGTGGCTGCTTCATAGCGTTGCACGGATAATGCCTGCGCGGCCTTACGATACGCAGCGTCCGCAGCCTCAACGGCAGCCTCTAACTTAATCAGGCGATCCTCGCCCGCATCAATTGCCATAACATCATCAGCATAGCGCGCAGCTAATGCCGCAAGCTCATCCGCTGGCACATTATATTTGCGAGCGGCGGCACGTAATGCAAATAAACGCTCTTCCGTGCGTTCCAATTCATATGGATCAAACTCTGCCGCACGTAACGCCGCCTCTAATGCGGTGCGCGATTCTTCTAACGCATTCAGCGCCGTCTCAAGGGCTTTAATACTCGGGCCCACCAATGCCTCAGCTTCGCCGCTCCGGCGCGCTAAACGCCGCTGGGCCGCTGATAGCGTCGGAATTGGCGATGCCTGACCAGCAACGGCCTCTAACGCATCATTGATTTCGCTCGTTACCTTTTCCGCCTGCATCATAAATTGCCGACGCGTGGCTAAAGCTTCCTCCTCGCCTGCTTCGGGATGAAGCGCAGAGAGTTCTTGCACAGCATGACGCAAAAAATCGGCCTCTTTACGTGCCTTCTCCACCTGCAAGCGATGGGAAGCAAGCGCATCTTTTGCAGCTTTATGGGCTAAATAGGCCGTACGCACCGCAAGAAGCTCGTCCGCAGCGCCCGAAAATAAATCCAATATCGTACGATGCGTTGCAGGATCGGCAAGGGCGCGATCATCATGCTGCCCGTGAATTTCAACGAGGCTCGAACCAATCGCTTTCAGCGCCTGCACGCTCACGGTTTGATCGTTGATAAGCGCGCGCGTGCGGCCATCTGCCATTTGCACACGGCGTAAAATAACATCGCCTTCATGGGCAATGTCATAGTCGCGCAAGAGCGCATGAACAGGATGATCAGACGAGGGTTGAAAAACCGCTGTCACTTGACCTTGCGCTTCGCCGTGTCTCACAAGCGAGCCGTCCCCGCGTGCACCTAAGGCCAAGGCAAACGCGTCAAGCAGGATCGATTTTCCTGCGCCCGTTTCGCCCGTCAACACACTTAGACCTGCCTCGAAAGACAGGTCTAATCGATCAATCAATACAATGTCACGAATGGCGAGTTGGGTCAGCATGATCGTATAATCGCTGCCATCTACTGCCGGGGCTTTATCAATAAAGCTTCATCGATTTGAAAGCCTTGGTAATCCAGGACTCTTCGTTTTCCTTCGGCGCCGCACCCTTGGCCTGAAGAAGGGCGAATGTATCCTTGTACCATTGGCTTTCAGGGAAATTATGCCCCAAAACGGATGCTGCTGTTTCAGCCTCATTCACAATACCAAGCGCGAGATACGCCTCGGCCAAACGGGCCAGCGCTTCTTCAATTTGATTGGTCGTTTGATATTGCGAAACAACGACGCGGAAGCGATTGATCGCCGCCGTATAATTGCGCTTGTTTAAATAGAAGCGCCCTACCGTCATTTCACGTGCGGCTAATTGATCGCGCAGCACTGCGATTTTCGTTTTCGAGTCGGCCGCATATTCGGATTTAGGCCAACGCTGCACGACTTCGATAAAGGCCACCAAAGCCTTCTCTGCACGCTCCTGATCGCGCGATACATCGAGAACCGCATCGTAATAAGAACTTGCGATCAAATAGGCCGCATAGGCCGCATCACCATCCGCCGGATATAGCTGCAGGAACCGCTTTCCCGAGGTAGAAGCCTCTTCGAATTCTTTCGCCAAATAATGCGAATAGGTTTCCATCATAAGGGCCTTTTTCGACCATTGCGAATAAGGATAAATCTTATTGATGTCCTTGAAGGCCTTTGTTGCCCCTTCATAGTCACGCTGCTCAAGCGCGGCCAACCCGTCATTATAGAGTTTTTCAGCCGGGATATCGGGCTTCACCTCAGGCTTATAAACCTCACCCTTGTCAAAAGGATTGAGACTATCGCAAGCCGCAATCGGCATGAGAGCTAGCATGGCCAATAAAGGGCCAACGATACGAAGCGACAATTTAGACGAAGGAGATGGCGATAGGGTCATGAAACCGGACAATCCTCTGGCAATCGACATAGGCCGGGCACGAACCGGCCCGATAGATTTGCTTGAGTTTCATAAACTAAACGCTAACGAACCGCCACTGCGTAGTCGCTTTTGATAAAAAAGATTACAGCGCGTGAAAAAATCAGCGCGTCAATGCGTCTCAGGCGCAAAGGCCAACGCCGCGACCCGAGGACGTGTCTCGCCAAGCGCCACACCAGCTGGCCGCTCTTCCACGATCTCGAACGCCGTCCGATCGGCAAAAAGCGAGTGCAGAACCGACACATTCATGCGGTGCCCACCACAGAAGGAGCGGAAATGACCGATAATCGGATAGCCAGCGAGCGACAAATCACCCACCGCATCCAACATTTTATGACGGATAAACTCGTCATGATAGCGAAGACCTTCCGGATTCATGATCGAATCGCCGTCTATCGCCACCGTATTATCGAGCGACGCGCCCATCGCATACCCTGCCTGGCGAAGCATATCGACATCTTTCAAGAAGCCGAAAGTACGGGCGAACTGCAATTCATCGCGGAAATTTTCCGGCGTCAAATCCAATGTCTTTTTTTGGCGGCCGATCAAATTGGTCTTAAAATCGATCTCAACCGTCATCCGGAAGCCGCGCGCAAACGGCAGCAATTCCGAAAACTTCTCGCCATGCTCAACACGCACCGGCTTTAAAATCTTCACAAACCGGCGGGCCACATCCTGGCGAACAAGGCCAACCCGATCAAAAACAGCAATAAACGGCGCTGAACTGCCATCCATAATCGGAACTTCAGGGCCGTCGATCTCGATCAGGAGATTATCGATACCCGTGGCATAAAGTGCCGCCATCAAATGCTCGATCGTGGAAACTGAGCCGCTTTCGGCGTCGCCAATAATGGTGCAGAGCTCCGAGGCCGTTACCGCCTCATGCCGCGATGCTATCAAGCGCTCGCGACCACCAGCCAGACCTTTGCGCAAGAATTGAATACCGTGATTGGCGGGCGCAGGGTGAAAAACAAGCCGTACAGGCTCATTCGAATGGACACCGCGACCTGAAATCTCAGCTTTATTGGCTAAAGTCGACTGTTTTGATCTCGCCATCTCGTACTCAGCCCAGTCTCGCAAAAGGTCCCGTACATTCGGAACCGGAACATCACGACATCGTTCTAATCCTGATGCCTTTACGCTTCAAATCACGGTTTCTTACCGTTTGTTACAATTCTATAATTTGTGGAAAGATATTAAAAAACCTTTTATTTTCAAAGAATTGGCCCGGACTTTTTAGGTCCGGGCCAACTTGTAATTGCAACAATGAAATCCCAATCGTTTTAGTTCGATTGGCGCCTCAAAAAGGCAGGGATTTCCATCTGATCATCTTCATACAGGCGAGCCTGTGGAGCTGGCGCTGGCTGGGCAGCTGGCTGATAGCGAGGCTGCTCAGGTTGTGCATATTGCATCGGAGCCTGCTGAACAGGTTCAACCGCAACTTGGCGTGGCATCTGCGGCATTTCTTCGCCTTCCGAGCGGCGACCGAAGCCAGCCGTCGTCAAACGCTCCATCAAAGACTTCTTCTGCTTCTCAACAGGCGCCATCGAAGGGCGAGCATTTAAGCTAGCGTCAATCGTACGCTGAGCAATTGGCGGCAGTTCGTCAATGCTTGGCATGCGAACAGGGCGCATTGGGCGCTCTGATTCTGGCGGAACAAAGCCTTGCTGAACGGCATATTCGTCATATCCAGCCTCAACCCGCGGTGCAGGAGCAGGCGCCGGCGTTGGCATAACAGGGCGAGGTGCAACCGGACGAATGGCGATATCTGGGGCAACCTGAATACCGCGTGGCACATAGCCTTGCTGAACAGGTGCAGGTGCCTGAACAGGAACCGGTGCAGGTGCTGGCGCTGCAGGAGGAGCCATTTCCGCCGTTGGGCGAGCAAAAGCCGTTCCGATTTCCGTGCGAATACGATCAGCCATATCGCGGATACGAGGATCAACCGAAAGATTATTGGCCTGCGCCTGCTCGTTCTGGCGAACCATTTCGGCGTAATCAATACCCGTTGCGACAACGGACACGCGAACGATACCATCAAGCGCATCATCACGCGTTGCACCGAAGATCACATTCGCATCCGGATCAACTTCTTCACGGATACGCGTTGCAGCTTCATCAACTTCATAAAGGGTAAGGTCAGAGCCACCCGTGATCGAGATCAGCAGACCACGCGCACCGCTCATGTTTACGTCATCGAGCAATGGGTTGGCGATTGCAGCTTCAGCAGCGCGCATCGCACGCTTCTCACCGGTCGCTTCACCCGTACCCATCATCGCCTTGCCCATCTCACGCATCACGGCGCGCACATCGGCGAAGTCGAGATTGATCAGACCTTCCTTGACCATCAAATCAGTGATGCAAGCAACACCCGAGTAAAGCACACGGTCGGCCATGGCGAATGCGTCGGCGAACGTCGTCTGCTCAT
>DAIOVR010000049.1:0-4959 GCA_036758905.1 Beijerinckiaceae bacterium
GCCTCTTTCGCTACATGATCGCTTAAAGCGATGAGCGCATCAGCGGTTTTGATCTCCCATCCCATGACGGCACTGCGCATGGGATACCGATCTCCGGGATGCGGCTCAGCATCATGAAGCACCAGAACAAACCGACTTGCTGCGCGACGCAATACAGGCAACGCAGCAAGATCCCAAATGGACTGAAAGGCGCACAGAGCCACATCAGGCCGAAATTCGTCCATCGCACCGAAAAATTCGGCACCTATCCTAGGTAATCCAAGCAATGCAAAGCCGGCAGCTAGCTTGCCAGAGAGCGACGCCTTATCGCCTTCGAAGATGCGTACTGACTGAAGCGGTAAATCCGTGCAACCACCAATATCACGGGCAAGATCTGAGGATGTTGCGGCAGATATTGCAACTTGGGTTCCTGGAAGGTCCCGTAAGCCTCTTGCCAACGCGCCAGAAAATTTCGCTCCAGCCCCTTCTTTTCCCCAGTGCCACAAAAGGACGCGGCGACCATCGGATGAAGCATGATCTGCACTTGTTGATCTAGCCATCATTTAACCCTCCCCATTGAAAATTAAATGAGGTGACGGCGCACCATCACGCAATAAAAGTAGAAAGGTGATTAATCCGCTCAACACAGGCGTCGCGAAAATATCAGCCTCAGCTATGCCATTTAATAAGATCAAACCAACGATTAGGTCGCGGTAGAATATAGGCTTAGCGAAATAGGCCGTTATCGGAAGTGCAACCAATGCCAGGCTTGGCACCAAGCCAACAAGCCCCAGCGATAGAGTCATCTGTAAAAACATTTGATGCGCATTGACGGGATTGCCAAAAAAGCGAAGGGGTGCCGTTGAAACCATCAAGTGCTCGGTTCCATTAAAGCCCCAACCAAAAATCGGCTTTTCAAGGATATGCTCCAACGCAACGGCCCAGATATCTGTCCGTCCTGTTAATGTCATAATCTCACTTGCTTGGCCTGTTCGGCTGATGGACTCCATTGCACTTTGGAAATCCGGACCAATTCCGGCGGCATAAAACATAAAAGCAACGGCGAAAAAAAGAGCAGCGCCAAAAGCGAACCTTTGCGCAATAGCCGAATAGCGAACCGCAACAAGACAAGTAATGGACAAGAGCCCAATGCTTATCGTTCTATCTCCCGATAGGCCCAATGCCGCTAACCCAAATGCTGCATGAAAGAATGCGGATTTGATTGAGATAAGGCGCCTTGAAAGGCAGGCCGCTGTAAAGACAAGATAGAGGCCAGCCTGATGACCAAAATTATTCGGATGATCGGTAAGTCCAACAAACCTGAATGTGTTTTCAACATCGGAGGGCGGAAGCCAAACCGCGTCCGGGATAATAAAGGCTAATAGAAAGCTTACCGCTATGAAGGCAAAGAGTGCCCAAAAAATAGAAGCTAATATGGCATTAAGCTCGACATATCTAATCGCTAAACATGCCAATGCCATATAAGCGAGCCAACCCAAGGCCGAAGCGGCCGTATAGAGTGGCACTGGTGACCATAGTGCCGACAAGGCGGCATAGAGGCCTAGAAACGATAAAACATACCCAACTGGTTGGAAGAGGAGTGGCATGATCGATTTCCACTCGACCATGCCCCAGATAAAGAGGCCTACCCAAAGAATGAGTTTTGCGCCATTTTGAAAGGTAAGGCCAACATCTCCAGCTTCCCGCATACCGAAACTCATGCTGAGGCAGAAGGTAATTGCTGCAAGTAGCACGATAATGAGGGAGCGCTTCTCAAGTCTCCACGATGTAGAACGTTGCGCACCGTAATTTGACCGTTGAAATTCGGACGATAGAAGATAAGAAGCGATACTCATTTCGCAGCCTCAGTACCGTCGATGGTTGCAACATTATTCGCAAGCCGTAAGCGTAATACAGGCCAAGCAAAAGCAAAGCCCACCAAGGAGGCTAAGAGAAGCGTTGCGATCGCCATCAGCAGCGGATTTGGGAATGTTGGATTAATCGGCATTACGGCATCGGCGACACGTTCTGCATCCGGTCCGATTTCATTGTGGTGTTGGGTAGCATCCACCAATTTTTGCCGAATGCCCGCAAATTCAATAGAAGTCGCTGCTCTCTCATCCGAGAGTTCCGCTGTTTTAAAACTTGCCTCGGGATTGTTATCAACCACGCGACGAAGTTCCGCTTCACGCGTGGCGAGCTCAACAAGTCTCGAGCGAAGCCTTTCAATAAGTTGCTCGCTGTTATTGAGCTTATGTTGAACCTGACGGTCTAAGTAAGCGGATGCGAGTGCATCGGCCATCCGAACCGATTTTGCCGGATCATTCGACCAATATCCCAAGCGAACGGTGTAAGATTTTCGATCGCGCGACACAACAAGATGATTTTGAATTTCGCGAACAGGTTCGATTGTCGAGGCTGAAGCTCGATTAAAAATGGTACCGCTCGGCTTTGAAAACTCAGGATCGGTATTTAAACTGAGCCGCTCCATAACAGCCGCTGATAAAGGCAGTGAAGACATGACATCCAATTCGGATTGTACAGCGCCCTCGTCCAATAATTGCTTTAATGCCTGCCCATGGCTACTCGGCCCCGTTTCGTCGGTTGCCCTCAAAATCAGGGTAACTGTTGATTCATAGCGTCTTGGCAAGAATGGCCATGCAGCAAGGCTACAAAGAATAACAATCAAAAAGCCAATGGCGAACCGTGTGGCAGGTGAACTCAGATTTTGAGCCTCATTTGCCCGACTGGAACTACGCTCGCCAGTAGCAGCAGATTTGGGCATCAAGGTTTCATAATTGCGAGCATTGATTTGAACGTCAGCCATTTCTCTACTTTCTTGCATGAGGTCCAACCGGCCCTCTTGGTTTCGGGGGAAAGTTTCAGTCGTTAAATTTTACGTTCTGGCGAGCGCATAGAATTGGTTTCGAAGCATCGGCCCGGCTAAGCGGAACATGGCATAAAGGCAAAGTGTTGCGACAAATTGCGAACGCGTGAGAAAGCCAACGCGCAGGCACTCGCTGCGAAAGCGAATTTCATTACGAAGATAAGCCAAATTTCCGCGTCGTCCGCGCTGCGCTAGGCTGGTTCTGATGCGTAAGAGAACTTTTGGCAAAACATGAAAACGAGCGCCCTTTGTCATCAGGCGAACCCATAGGTCATAGTCCTCTAACAGACCAAAATCGGGGCGATAACCGCCAACACGCGAAAGGGTCGCGGTGCGGATAAGAATTGCCGAATGGGCGATCACATTTCGCCACCGCAAGGCCATGGCCAATGCATCATGTTCCGTCGGCGAAACTTTCATCTTTTCCGTTGGATCGCCAACAGCGAATTCGCTAGCCCAGCTTGAAATAATATCGGTATCGGGATGGTCTTTGATATAAGCAAGCTGAAGCGCCAAGCGATCGGGCATGCAAATATCATCGCTATCCATCCGCATGACATATTCGCCGTCGCAATAGGCAAGGCCGGCATTTAGCGCATGCGCCAATCCGCTATTGGATGGCAGCGCTACGATGGTTAAATCGGGACCGCGGCTATCGGTGCCATAATAGGCAATGACGTCATGCTGGTCCTGGCCAACATACCCATCTAAAACGAGCACGATCCGATCGGGTGGCAGGGTTTGCGCATAAAGGCTTTCGAGGGCCTCCGCCAAGTTATGCCCTGTTTCGCCCTTATGCGTTGACATAAGAACGTTTACGCCATTTTTTTCCCGACGCGATGGAATGGTGTTGGATAGATCATTCATCTTGCACCTCTCTTGGAAAAGACAACCACAGGGGTTTTGAGGAGGATAAGCAGATCACGCCACAGGCTGAGCGTTGCCACATAGGCTTGATCGAGCGCGACACGCTGTGCATAGGAAACATCGTTGCGACCACTGATCTGCCATAGGCCGGTGATCCCCGGGCGAACCGATAGATAATCCGCACTGGCATGTCCGTAATGACGCAGTTCGCTCTGGGTAACAGGGCGCGGTCCGACAAGGCTCATATCGCCATAAAGGACATTAACGAGCTGCGGCAATTCATCGAGACTAGTACGACGTAAGAAGCGACCAATAGAGGTTATTCTTGGGTCAAAAGTAAGCTTTTGTTCGCGCTCCCATTCCTCGCCGGCCGAAGGGTGATAGGCGAGATATTCATTCAAGCAGCGGTCAGCGCCCAAAATCATGGTTCTAAATTTAAGGCATCCAAATGGAACGCCATATCGGCCAATGCGCGTATGCCTATAAAAGACGGGGCCGCCATCAAGAGCCACAAGAATGCTGACGATCAGAAAGACGGGGGAAAGAATAATGAGCAAGATTGCGGAGCCAAACACATCCATCAGGCGTTTGACGGAGTGGGTTAGGTAGCGGCGTTGCCTGGGCAAAGTTTGACCGCGGCCCTGAACTTCACTGGTGCTCATCTTTGCCCCCTCGTTAACGTCAAACTCGACTTGTTAGGACAACGCTTGACTGGAGGCTTTAGACGATGGGAAAAGTGCTAATGGGCGATAATACGTAAGGTTAGGCTGAAGCTGGCTGGCTCTGCATCCATTGGGGGAAATCAATTTGATCGAACATGATCAGATCGATGATCGGGCTTTACGTTCTTTGATCCGTCAGAGGGTCATTATTCTCGCCGGCCACAGAAAGAATCGCATCTTTGGGCGCCTCGATTGCCGACAGGGTAAGGGGATGCTGCGATCAAACCGTGTCTTTTTCGCGAATGTTGCCCAAGCCAAAGAACGAGGCTTTCGGCCCTGCGGGCAGTGTTTAAGGGCTGAATTTGCGTCTTGGCGGGCGCAAACCTCTTAATTGCATAGAGCCTCTGCCCGATTTATAAAATTTCGTCTAAGATGAAATCCCTACCCTTGCTTCGATACTGGAATGTCGCGTGACAAAGACACCAAGCCTCGCTTTTGTGAACAGTGATACGGATGAGGCGCAAACGGCTGGAAACCGCCTTCGGGCGCGTTACGGCGATGTTT
>DAIOVR010000049.1:5059-13488 GCA_036758905.1 Beijerinckiaceae bacterium
TATCAGGCGGCAAAATTAAGAATATCAATTGATGGCAGGTCGCGGCTTGAAGAATTGGTTGCCGACGGGATTTTGGTGGCAACGCCAGCGGGCTCAACAGCCTATAATCTTTCAGCCAATGGACCCATCTTGCCGCTTAACGCACCGATGTTAGCGCTCACACCCATTTCACCTTTTCGCCCGCGGCGCTGGCGTGGTGCGATTTTACCGGATAGCGCCCATATCACGCTCGAAGCTCTAGAGGCAGATAAAAGACCCGTGAACGCCGTTGCCGACCATGTCGAATTTAGGTCGGTGAAAAGCATCCGTGTTTCGATTGATCACTCGATTGATCTTGTGATGTTACATGATCCTGGCCATAGCTTGGACGAGCGTATCTTGCGAGAGCAATTCGGCGGATAGGATGGATTTAGGCAGCGGCGGCAAATAGGCCTGATGGCTTGGCTGTTGCGCGTAAAAACGCCGCCTCACATTCAATCATGATCGCAACCGTAAAGCCGCACTGTTTCAAAAGATGGCGGAAGGCAACGCCATCAGACGTCGCGATAATTTCCTTGATGGTGTTAGGCACTTCTCCCGACAGCGATGCCAAAAGATCAATAACCACCTCTATGGCATTGTTTAAGAGAGCAATGGCAATCAATTTTGGCGTTATGCCATCAAAGCGAATGAAGGCCGAGATATAGGATTTTCGCACTTGGCCCTGTGCTGCCCATAAGAGCGCAATCAATGCTTGTTCGACGAGGTCTTCTTCTCTTTTATCATCAATCATATCAACGATATTTTTTAATCGCGCAGAGGCTAGTGCGGCCCAGACATCGTCGTTTAAAGTGCTGCGCGCTTCGATGGCGTTGAGCACGGATTCCGATGTGTTGAAACGTTCGATCATGCGGATATAGGAAAATGATGCGATAATTGCTGACGGATTATAGAGCAATTGAAGAAGCGCCGTTTCATCTCCAATTTCAACCAAGGCCGCTGATACGGGGGCCTTAACTGGATTGGCTCTCGCGAGTGCAGCAAGACAAGGCGCGTTACCAATCATCACGAGATCAACCAAGGATTCGGTTGGCAGATAAGGGATTAGAATGGCGAGCTGTTGGGCCGCGTTGGTTGCGCGCGTTGTGTCCTCATTGTTCATCGACGCTCTCCCGTTTTGTGAAGTGGGTTAAGTCAAGCGGTTTGGAAGGATGCTGCGCTTTTGGCTGGTGGCTGTGCGGCTGAAGGGATGATTTTTTATCGGTTGATGAAACTTTATTGGCTTCCGAAATACCCGCTACATCCTTTGGAAAATAGGATGGCGTTTCGGGCGTAAATTTCTCTGGCTCCGTCCACAAAGCGCCAACGACCGGATTAAGCGGTGTAACCGAGCCTACATTTCTGAATAGGCTAAAAAGAGCGGGACCGTCGGGATGCGCGTAAGCGAGCGGTGCAACCGGTTGTTCATCCTTATCATCAACAAAGACTGAAGCCGGAAGCGGCGCATTGCCTGCCTTTGTGTGTAATTGCGATAATAGCTCTTTAACATCGCCAACGCTTTTTGATTTTCCCGTGGCGGGATCAAAAAACAAAGCAGGGTTTGATTTAGCTGCCTCTGGTAAGAGGGCCGAGGCCGATGTTTCGGGATGGATTTCGCTGTTGCGTAACAATCCAGCCGCGCCATTGGCACCCAACACATGGGCAATGTAGAGGTCAGCTGCATCGGGTTTACGACCCAACGCATCCGATAGACTTGCTGCGTTAGAGCGCGTCAAGGCTCCGGCCATCAGGCTTGCAATTTTGGGATCTGAACGAAGCTTGAGAATTTCATTTCGCATTGCCGGATCAGGCACGTCGAGGCGTCCGGCCTTGGTTTCCACCACCGCTGATGCATAGCGCGACAGGCCTAATTGGGGGCCTGATTCTTTTAGCGTTTTTAACCAAGTCTGTTCGACAAATTGAAATAAGCCCGTGGCCGATGAGCCCGTTGCTTTCGCTTTAGGATCAAGTGAGGATTCCTGTTTCGCCGTTTTGAGGAGATAGGAAAAATCGGCACCGCTTTTTTGCGCCCCTTCGCGGATCGCATTAATGACGGTATCCGCACCCTCTTTGACGCCGTTTTTCGGCGCGGCCGGTGTGGTAAAAAGCATAAACATCGAAGCCCCGCATCGTTGCGCGCCCCTTAAGAACGCTAAGGATACAATCGCAAATTGTGGTAAACAAAATGTGAATCACGGGAGATCCGGCTTTTATGATCCATTCCTATCTCGTCGACGAGGATCAGCAGATCCCCGTGATCGAAGCGCCCAATCATCCCTCATCAGAAGCGGCGCTTGAAGCGATCATGGAGTCTCGGCCTGAAACCCTTGCCCTTCGCGGAATTATGGGAGTTGCCGACATTCAACAGACCTCATCTCGATTGGCGGTTCATGAAGCCCTTATGAATTTAACGGACGGGCAAACCAGACTTTGGGCCGTTATCGGCGAGACAGCGGAGTCCATTCGCTCGCTGACCGTTCCATGGCCACCGCTGCTACGGGTGAGTGGTCTTGTCTTTTCGCCATTTCCGCTTCTGACGGAATTAAAACTTGCCTTGGATACACCCCTTGACCAATGGCCGGATCCCATTCGTATGGGGCGTAATCTGACGGTGCTGATGGCGCTTAGTTTAAAGATACCCGCCTATGAATGGGTCGCATCAGATGCTGATCCATCCCGCGCAAAAGCTCTGGCCTTGCGGGACGGATTTAGTGGCGTGTTGACGATGCAAAAAAGTGCTTAACCACCCTTCGGTCGGGTAATCGAAAATAGATCATCGACAACCGCGTAATCGGTATACCCGCATCGCGCGATGGTGCCTGCAGCGACAATATCGAAGCGACCATCTTTGATGAAGGCCTCATTGATATAAATACCGACAACATGACCGAGAACGAGAAAGGAATTAACCGAGTTACCGTCTGAATCGGTGAGCTCTTTAATCTCGACCAATTTACATTCAAGCGCTACGGGCGAGGCTTTGACACGCGGTGGCTTCACAAGCGTGGACGGCGCCGTTTCAAGTCCTGCATGAATGAATTCGCTCGTACCACGGGGTAATGGCGCGGAGGTCGCGTTCATTTCGTTGCGCAAATCAAAGGTCACGAGGTTGCAAACAAATTCCCGCGTTTCGGCAATAAAGCTGACGGAATCTTTTGGCCCCTCGCTCGCAAAGCCAACTATCGGCGGACGTGATGAAAACGCGTTGAAGAAAGAATAAGGTGCCAAATTAACAGAGCCATCGGCTCCGAGTGAACTTATCCATCCGATGGGCCTTGGCGCGACAATAGCTTTGAACGGATCATGCGGAAGTCCATGACCATTGGTCTGGGTATCATAAAACATGGTTTATGCTTTCACGGCAAAATGAGTGACAATATCGTCGAGCGCAGGACGCGGGCGATCGATCGGCGCTTCGCTCGCGCGGCCGATATGGATAAAGCCCGCAATCCGCTCGCTTCCCGAGAGGCCTAGCTGTTCGAGCATGACCCGATCATAGGCGAACCATTCGGTCAGCCATGCGGTGACGAAACCCATGGCGTTAGCGGCGAAGGTCAAGGCGGTGCAAACGGCCCCTGCTGATAATTCCTGCTCCCATTCTGGGATTTTGACGTGAGGCGCGCTTTTGCTCACCACCGCAATCACTAAAGGTGCGCGGGCTAGCCTATTAGCTTCGACTTTTAACATATCGTCGGTGGCATCGGGATGAAGCGCTTTGTAGCGCTGCGCAATCAAACGTCCGGCTTCGATCCTTGCATCGCCTTCGAACACGATAAAGCGCCATGGGGCCAATTTGCCGTGATCGGGAATGCGGGAGGCAATTTTTAAGAGACGGTCGCGCTCTTGCGGCGTGGGGCCAGGCCCGATCATCAGATGCGGGGCCACCGAACGGCGGGTTTCGAAAAGGCTTACGAGATCGGTCATGGTGTTATTCCTGCGCCTACTCCCTGTTCCCTTGCCCGATCATCCGCGCGCGTCAAGGGCTGTTCAATCGGATTGACGGGAGCGCTTGGCTTATGCTCTTGCTCTTTCCCATGTTGAAGCTGCTTTTGCGGATCTGTTTGGTTTTGGTTTTGGGACACATCGAGCCGGTGATGGCCGATGAAGCGATGCCTGATAGCGTCTTAACGCTCTCAGCCCATCTCGAAAGCGACCGCGCTATGATCCGCTCAGGCCTGATCTGGCGCATTTATGCCGACCCGACCGATGGAACGCCTGCGCGCTTTGTCGAGTTGTCAGAAGCAGCCACACCTAGCTTCTCGCTGAAACCGGGCGCTTATATTGTCCATGTGGCCTATGGGCTTTCGGGCACCACGCAGCGCATTGTGCTGGGATCGAACCCCGTCCGTGAGACCATTTCCATTAGTGCTGGCGCCTTGGTGCTCAATGCACTGGTTGGCGATACGGCAATTCCGACAGAAAAAGTCCGGTTTAGTATTTATGTGGCGGTCGGAACCGACCCCGAGGGCCGTTTGATCGCCGATAATTTGAAATCAGGCGTCACGATTCGACTTCCTGTGGGAACGTATCGCGTGGTCTCGCGCTATGGCGATACCAATGCCGTTGCCAGTGCCGACCTTGCTGTTGAACCTGCCAAATTGATCAAGGCCACGCTGCGGCACCGGGCGGCGACAGTCACCTTGAAACTTGTCAATAATCTTGGCGGTGAAGCCTATGCCGGAACCAATTTCAGCGTTTTAACCCCTGGCGGGGATACGATCCGCGATCTGTTTGGTGCGTTTCCATCGCTGATTTTGGCCGAAGGCGATTATATCCTCATCGCGCGCAATGCGGGCCGCACCTTCACCAGCGAATTCAAGGTTCGCAGTGGCGTCGATCAAGATATCGAAGTCTTGGCCCGATAAAGGCTGAAGCAACCTCCTTCAAAAAGGGGAGGTTGCTCCGGATATCTTAATCGCGGCGCTGATCGGGCGGAACGGCTTCCGCCTTGAGCGTGGCAATCGCCTCATCCAGCGTCATCATGGTCTGATCGGGCGAGCCAAAGCGGCGGATCGATACCGTCCGTTCAGCTGCTTCCTTCCGGCCAACGACGAGCAAAACAGGCACCTTGGCCAGCGAATGCTCGCGGACCTTATAGGTGATCTTCTCGTTGCGAAGATCGGACTGCACCCGGATCCCTGCCTTTTTCAGCGCTTTGACCACTTCATTGGCATAATCATCGCCATCATTCGTGATGGTGGCGACAATCGCCTGCAAAGGGGCAAGCCAAAGCGGGAAATGGCCAGCAAAATGCTCGATCAAAATCCCCGTAAACCGCTCCATCGAGCCGCAAATGGCGCGGTGAATCATCACAGGTACGGTCTTGGCGCCGTCCTCACCAATATAGAACGCACCGAAGCGTTCTGGCAGGTTGAAATCAACCTGCGTCGTGCCACATTGCCAATCGCGACCGATGGCATCGCGCAGGACATACTCGAATTTAGGACCGTAAAACGCGCCCTCCCCCGGATTGATTGAGGTTTCGATGAGGCCGCCGGATTGCTCTTTGATTTGGTGCAGAACTTTGGTCATCACCGCTTCGGCACGATCCCATAGCGCATCGTCACCAACGCGCTTTTCAGGGCGTGTGGAGAGTTTCACAACGATTTTATCGAAGCCGAAATCTTTGTAGGTTGTCAGGATCAAATCATTGATCGCGAGACATTCATCCGCCATCTGCTCGTCCGTGCAGAAAATATGCGCATCGTCTTGGGTAAATCCACGAACGCGCATCAAGCCATGCAACGCACCGGATGGCTCGTAGCGATGAACCGCACCAAATTCGGCGAGCCGCAGCGGCAGATCGCGATAGGACTTCAGGCCGTGTTTGAAGATTTGCACATGGCCCGGGCAGTTCATCGGCTTGATCGCAAACACGCGATGTTCAGCCTCTTTGTCTTCCGGATGCATGAAGGCGTAAGCGGATTTAACCGCGAACATGTTTTCCTGATACCAGCCCCAGTGACCGGATGTCTCCCAGAGTGATTTATCCAAGAGCTGCGGTGCATTCACCTCGTCATAGCCAAGCTTGTCGAGGCGACGGCGCATATAGGAAATGAGCGACTGGAACAGCGTCCATCCCTTCGGATGCCAGAAAACGGTGCCGGGGCCTTCTTCCTGGAAATGGAACAGATCCATCTCGCGACCCAAGCGGCGATGGTCGCGCTTTTCCGCTTCTTCTAATTGATGGAGATAGGCTTCCAACTCTTCCTTCGTGGCAAAGGCGGTCGCGTAGATGCGTGTCAGCATCGGGTTGTTGCTGTCCCCACGCCAATAGGCGCCGGCCACTTTCATGAGCTTGAAGGCATCACCGATTTTGCCCGTCGAGGTCATATGCGGGCCGCGGCAGAGATCGAACCAATCGCCTTGGCGATAGATTTTTAAATCTTCGCCGGGCGGGATTGCATCAACGAGCTCAACCTTAAAGGCTTCGCCCTTTGTCTCGAACAAAGAGCGGACATCCTCGCGCTTCCAGATTTCCTTCGTAAACGGC
Source organism: Beijerinckiaceae bacterium (assembly GCA_036758905.1). Classification (GTDB taxonomy): domain Bacteria; phylum Pseudomonadota; class Alphaproteobacteria; order Rhizobiales; family Beijerinckiaceae; genus CAIUPE01. The sequence goes on from DAIOVR010000049.1 coordinate 11,571, forward strand.
TTGTCGCGCGCGATGATTTTGCGCATCTGGGCTTCAATCGCGGGGAAATCTTCCGGCGTGAACGGTTCGGAGCGGTAGAAATCGTAATAAAAGCCGTTCTCGATGACGGGACCGATGGTAACTTGCGTGCCGGGCCAGAGCGACTGCACCGCTTCGGCGAGCACATGGGCGCAATCGTGGCGGATGAGTTCGAGGGCGCGGGCGTCATCGCGGCCGACAAATTCGATTTTGGCATCGGCTGAAATGGGATCATTCAGATCGGTCACAACGCCATCTAGCGCCATGGCGACGGTACGTTTGGCCAGCGATGGGGAAATGCCCTTGGCAATATCGAAACCAGTAATGCCGGGCTCAAAGGTCCGCTTGGCACCATCAGGGAATGTTAGGTGAATCATCGTATCAGTCTCCTTGCTCACTCCCGCGAACCACACGGGTAAGCCTTTACCGGGGCATGAGATCAGCGAGAAGCGCCATCGCCCGGTTCGACGGCTTCGCAGACATAGGTTGGGCCGGGGTTACATGTCCGCCACCGACCATAGCGCCACGGCATATACCAGCGCGCGGCTGCGGGCAATTCTTCTGGTACGAGATCAAGACCGGAGGTTCCGAACGGATGGCAGCGGCATAGACGGGCAAAGCCAACCCAGCCACCTTTCCACAGGCCGTAACGGCCAATGGCCTCATCCATATAGACAGAGCAGGTCGGTAAGTGCCTGCAATGTCTACCTAAAATACTTGAAAGTGTCAGCTGATAGACACGAATGACAATACGCGCGAGGCGAGCGGGTAACCATAATAGACGCTCAAAACGTGCATAGGGTTGCATCCGGCTTAACACTTCCGTAATAAAGGGCCCTAACGGCGGCAGAGTCCGCGGCCAGAGACAGATGGATGACATTGGCGTTTCTGACAAATAGAAGCCTTGGCAGTTTGGCAAAGGCGACTGTTTTAATAGCCGCCCTTATGGCTACAACATCGCAAGCGGCTGAACGGGTCAATCCCGGCTGGCTCATGTCGGTGAATGGCGCGACAATCGCAACGCCGAGCTTTCCGGGCGCCGATCGCTACAGTTTCGTCAATTTTCCGGCCGTTAGCGTTGAAACGCCTAGCATGTCAGATCATTTGGTCGGCAAGGACGAGAGTTTGAGCCTTGTCCTGTTCAGCCCTAATCCATCAATCGCGATGGGAGCCGTCGGACATTATGATCCGATGCGGGCGAACCGCGAGACATTTACAGCATCCGATTCGCGTTGGGTGGTTGAACCCGGTGTATTCGCTGAATATTGGCCCTCCCCCGATACGCTGCGGATTCGCGGCGAGATCCGGTTGGGGACTGATGGCGTCGCCGGTATGACCGGGACGCTGGGTGCTGATTACGTCCAACGGGTCGGAAAATTTGTTGTTTCCGCTGGACCCCGTATCGGTATGAGCGGAACGGATTATACGGCTGCGCAATATGGCACTAACTATTCCACGCTTGGTCTATCGGGCGGCGCGATTGATGCCCGCAGCTTTGGCGCGGCCGGTTTGGTTAAGTTCGCCGCAGGAAAAAATTGGTCAACGTCGGTGTTTGCCAATTTTGATCATGTGATGCTCTCCAACGCGACGACGCAAGGCAACAAGCCCGCGACTTTCAACGATGAAGTGCGCGTTGGCGCATCCTTAAACATTAATTTGACGCCGCCTGCCCACTAATCGCTTCGCGGGCTTCAATCTCATCAAGAGCCTTTACCACAGCATCAAACGTCAAAAGCGTCGATGCGTGACGCGCTTTATAGTCTCTAACCGGTTCTAAAACGGCGAGATCCGCCCATTTGCCGGTGGGAGGTGCACCATTCTCTTTCAGCATAGCCCGAACAAGCGTGCGAATATCCCGCATTTCTTGAGGCGTCGCACCGATGACATGCCTTGCCATAAT
>DAIOVR010000049.1:13588-14871 GCA_036758905.1 Beijerinckiaceae bacterium
TGTTGGACACGCCTAAGCGGGTCGTTAAGGCCTATGACGAGTTCTTCCAAGGCTATCAATCAACCGGAACCGACGTTCTCGATAAAGTGTTCGAAGAAGTCGCCGGCTATGACGACATGGTTCTGGTCCGTGATATCCCCTTCTCCTCGCATTGCGAGCATCATATGGTGCCGTTTGTGGGCAGCGCTCATGTCGCCTATTACCCTTCGGAAGGCGTGGTAGGTCTATCCAAGCTCGCCCGTGTGGTGGATGTCTTTGCCAAGCGGTTGCAGACACAGGAAACCATGACGGCACAGATTGTCGACGCCATTGATGAGGCGTTGCATCCGCGCGGTATCGCCGTTCTGATCGATGCCGAACATATGTGCATGTCGATGCGGGGCGTGCAAAAGCAAGGCGCTTCAACGATTACGACCCGCTTTACCGGAGTGTTCCGTGACGATCCGGCTGAACAAGCGCGCTTCATGACGATGTTGCAAGGCTATCGCGCCCGATAGTCAGACCTTTATTCGTCGTCATACTGTGATAAAAAGCCCCGCAATGCGGGGCTTTTCTTTGGGCACGGAGTACGAATGATGACAGCTTCCCCTCGATTATCTCCTCAGGGTACTCAGCAAGAAGTCGAAAATGGCATGATTTTTATGCCAAAATTTGATTCATCCGGCCTCATCACCGCGGTGACGGTGGATGCTACGACAAACGATATTTTGATGGTGGCGCATATGAATGCCAAGGCGCTCGCCAAGACTCTTGAAACCGGGCAGGCTTGGTATTGGTCACGTTCGCGTCAGGCTTTATGGCTCAAAGGTGAAACCTCGGGCCAAATTCAAACCGTGAAAGAAATCCGGGTAGATTGCGACCAAGATTGCCTTTTATTGCGCGTCGAAGTCGGCGGTGATGGCGGATGTTGCCATACCGGAAGGCCGCAATGTTTCTACCGCCAAGTCGATGGCGTTGCGGAAGATGGTACAGTCAAACTGACCTTTGTGTGAAAAGACTATCCCGCCGCGATATAGGCGATCATCGCGCTTTGCTCACTTTCCATCTCCGCTAAGCGGTGTTTAACAACATCGCCAATCGAGACAATACCAATAACCTCGTCATCATCGATGACAGGAACATGCCTAAACCTGCCTCGCGTCATGATGTCCATGACTTCGCCTACTGACGTATCGAGCGAACATGTCACGACGAATTCGGTCATATGATCACGGACATGATCTTCTAATGCATGGGAACCGGCGACGAGCGCACGAATAATATCGCGCTCGGACAGAATGCCT
>DAIOVR010000050.1:0-14826 GCA_036758905.1 Beijerinckiaceae bacterium
GATGAAGATGAAGGTGCCCGTATTGCGGGCGATAAGAAAAATCGCGGTGATGCCGATATCGTATTCTTGGCCAATCACGGCGTGATGGTCGGCGGGCCATCGGTTGCGATAGCCTTTGACGACCTCTATTTTCTAGAACGCGCCTGCCGCCAGCAGGTTTATGCCATGTCGACCGGACGCCCCCTCAAAATCATTCCGGAAGCCGAATGCCGCCACACGGCAAGCCAATGGATGCAAGTGCTTGAGTTTCAGGCCGAGGAACATTTTAAGGCCTTAAAGCGCATTGTGAAGTAATCGGCCACAGGGTCGGATAGCGCAATCATCATTGGGCCAACTTCTATCTGCAGGCCTCCATCGCCGCTTATGATCCCCCTTTATGAAGGTCGTATTGCCGAGCAAAACGGCCTCTCATCCGGCAGAATCGACCCCGCCCTTTGCCGCGATGCTTTCTTTTGAACGGGCCAGCTCCCCTCTCAGCAGCATCGATATTTGATTATCGAAAATCAGGATTGTACAAAATTATACAAACCAATTTAAGAAAATTTTCTTAAAAAATTGAATATTTTATAGATTTTTCAAGAGCGCTCCGCAAAATCAGTAAAAAATTGAACATTTTTTCTAGAACATTAATTTTTATGTGTTGACAAAAGTACTTTTATTTTGAACATTAATGTTGCAATAGGGACAAACGTGCGAGACTCAAGACCGGGTTCAATGGTACGATGATGTCTCTGCTGACGCAGAAAAATGAAGGTCCGATGGACTTGTCTGGCGCGGCTTAAGCTTCGTCGGTTCACCATTGGCCAAAATATGATTTTTTTGGGGGGAGCTATGGCTGAAATTTATGACCATTCCGGTAATCCGGTAAAGCACGGTCGCGCGCGGGTGAATGGCATCCGCATGCATTATGTAACGGCAGGCAAGGGAGAGCCACTTCTCCTGCTTCACGGTACACCAAAAACGAGTTTCTATTGGGCTAAGCTTTTTCCGTTGCTCACCGAGCATTTTACGGTTGTAGCGCCGGATCTGCGTGGCTTCGGGTACACCGATAAGCCACCAGCAGAAGAAGGCTATGACTCGCTCACCAATGCCAAAGACGTCAGCGAATTGATGACGTTTCTGGGGCATGAAAAATTCCACGTTCACGGCGAGGATCGTGGTGCCGAATTCGCCTATGTTTTAGCAGCAACCGAGCGGGGCCGCGTTAAAACCCTCTCCTTCTGCGAGATGCTTCTATCGGGCGAAGGCCTTGAAGAATGGTCCAATTTCACACCTCAAAATATTTCGGCGCAATTCCGTCAGCAGGGTGTTTGGGTCTGGCATATTCCATTCTTCTGGATCCCTCATCTTCCAGAAATGCTGATCACCGGTCGTGAGCGCGAGTTCTGGGAATTCTGGATCAAGGCGGAAACCTGGAATCCGAATGCCATTACCGATGAAGCCATTACAGAATGGATTTCGCGTTTGGCAGCACCGGGTGGCTTGAGAGGATGTCTCGAAACCTACCGTGCCGGATTAAAGAACGCGAGCATCAATAAGAAGCTCAAGAAGAATAAATTGACCTTGCCAATCATGACCATTGGCGCACCGGAATTCTTCGGTCCGCTGGTGGAAGATCAAATGCGCAAGGTCTCAAATGGTGTCGAACGCGCCGAAGTTTTCGAGGAATGCGGACACAGCCTTTCTTGGGAAGCGGAAGACCGCCTTGCCAAGATGTTGCGTGAATTCATGCTCAATCGCTGAAGCAAAAAAGATGATTGAGTAGCGGATAATTGACCTAAACTCACAGGGAGAGACTAAAATGATTACGACGAGACGTACCCTTATGCAATTGGCTGTTGGCTTGCTTGCCAGCACCGCATTGCCAATGGCTGCATTCGCTGCCAGCAATATCGCATCAGACCTTCAGCAACCTCTTTGGTATCAAGAGCCATCGGCAAAAACCCTCGAGCTTGCAAAGATTGACGATCTTTCGAATACGGTGGTCAGCGATGGCCAGCGCGGTGAAAAAGGTGTTCTTGGATCATCGATCCAAATCACCGATGAACAGGCTGCCAAAATCAAGGCTGGCAATTTCACGGTCGGCATTGCAATGGGCTGGCTCGGTGACGACTGGGCATCGGAGCAGCTGATCGGTCTGAAAGAAACCTTTGCTAAATATGGCGTAAAAGTCGTCGCAGAAACCAATGCGGACTGGGACGATGCCAAGCAAATTTCAAACCTTGAAACCATCGCAGTTCTTAAGCCAAGCCTCGTTGTTTCCATTCCATTGAATGGCAAGACAACCGCCGGCGCCTTTAAGAAAATCGCAGCTTCCGGCAGCAAGGTTGTCTTTATCGACCAGGCCGTTGATGGCATGGATCCAGGCAAAGACTATGTCTCGATCGTCTCCTCGGACAATCTCGCCCTCGGCATGTATATCGCCGACGAATTGGTCCATGCGATCGGTGGCAAGGGTGAAGTTGGCGCGATGTATTTCGCCAATGACTTCTACGTCACGAATTTGCGTTACATTGGATTTGTGGCCCGTCTTGCAGCAAAATATCCTGATGTGAAGCTCGTCACCGTTGCTGGTCATGATGATCCAAACAAGGGTCAGGAAGTGGCACAGGCCATGTTGGCCCGCTATCCAAAGCTGAACGGTCTTTATGCTTCGTGGAGCATCCCAGCAATGGGCGCTGCAACGGCAGCAAAGGTTGCAGGCCTTTCATCCGACAAGTTCAAGATCGCGAATGAAAACTTCGACCAGATCGTCGCAGCAGACATGGCCAAGAAGGGCTTTATTGCCGGCATTTCCTCACAGCGTCCTTATGATCAAGGCGTTGCTGAAGCAAAGGTTGGCTTGCTCGCGCTGATCGGTGAAAAGACACCTCCTTACGTTGTCGTTCCACCATTGGCTGTTAACCGCGGCAATCTCGCCAAATCCTACAAGACGATCTATCGCAAGGAAATTCCGGCTGAATTGGCCGCTGACCTCGCAAAATAATCGACTTGAATTGATTGGATATTTGATATCCAATTTCCTCCCGACTCTGGCCGGCAGTAACCTGTCGGCCAGATTTTATCCGAAACCCTGAGCGCCAACTGTGCACGCCATGACATCTCTCAACGCCGTCGAATTGCACGCTATTCAAAAGTCGTTTGCAGGGATTCCCGTCCTCAAGGATGTCAATTTTTCGCTACGAAAAGGCGAAATTCACGCGCTGATGGGTGGCAATGGCGCGGGTAAATCTACTCTTATGAAAATTCTTACCGGAGTGTATCGCCGCGACTCCGGAGATCTGTTCGTAAATGGCCAACGCCATGAATTTCTGACACCGCGCGATTCGGAAGCCGCAGGCATTGCGATGATCTTCCAAGAATTGAGCCTTGTCCCAACACTCACCGTCGCACAAAATATTTTTCTTCAACGCGAGCCCCGCAATGGCTTCCTCCTGAATGATAAGGAAGCCGTGCGGCGTGCGCGCGAATTATTGCTCGACCTTGGTGAAGACATCGATCCGGAAACACGCGTCGAGGATTTAAGCACTGGCGCCTGCCAAATGGTAGAAATTGCCAAAGCACTTTCGAAAAACGCGCAAATCTTGGTGATGGACGAGCCGACCTCCTCCCTCTCCGAGCATGAAACGGCAACCCTGTTTCGTATCGTTAAAAAATTAAAAGAGAACGGCATTTCGATTATCTATATCTCGCATCGCATGGCCGAGATCTTCACCATTTGCGATCGGGTAACGGTTTTCCGCGATGGTAAAACGGTGCTCACCGACGAGTGTAGCAATGTGTCGATGGAAGGATTGATCGAGGCCATGCTTGGGCCGGGTCGTGAGTCCTCGATGCAATGGCAAGAGCGGGCCATCGATGAAAACGCCCCCATCATTCTCGATGTCGAGAAAATCAGTCGGGTCGGCAAATACGATGATATTTCATTTTCCATCAAAGCCGGTGAAATCGTCGGTTTGGCGGGCCTTATGGGTTCCGGTCGTACTGAAATTGCTCAAGCCATTTTCGGCATTGTCCCGCCCGATGCCGGCGCTATTCGGCTGAATGGCAAAGTGGTACGCACAACCAATGAAGCGATGGATGCTGGCATTGCCTTGGTGCCCGAAAGCAGACGCCAACAAGGTCTGGTCTTGGACCATAGCGTCCTTGAAAATTTCATGCTGCCCAATCTCGCTCGGTTTGCGAATGGCATGTTCATCCAAGCACGCAATGGCGCAGCAAAAGTTGTCGATTATATTGATCGGTTAAAAATCAAGACCGATAGCCCGGATAAAAACGTCAACCTTCTATCGGGCGGAAATCAGCAAAAAGTTGTTTTGTCAAAATGGCTGGTCCGCGAGCCCAAATTGCTCATTTTGGATGAGCCTACCATTGGTGTCGATATTGGTGCAAAATCGGAGATTATCGAAATCGTCCGGACACTCGCCAATCAAGGAGCGGCCATTCTGGTAATCTCCTCGGAATTCGAAGAATTGCTGGCCATGAGTGATAGAATTTTGGTTCTTCACAATGGAAGCCTCAAAGAACAAATCGATCGTAAACAAATCACATCGGAAGAGGTCCTTCACCATGCTGTCCAAGGTTGAAGCCATCACCCCTCCCCTCGCGAACAAGGGAACTGTTATGAAGTGGCAAGCAAATTGGCGTGATTACGTCGTCTATCTGTTTTTCGCAGTGATCTTGGTGATTTTCGGTTTCACGATTGGCGATAAGGGCTTCCTAACCGTCGCTAATCTTTTCAACATCACGCGTACCACATCAATGATCGCCATCATGGCCATCGCCATGACCCTTGTTATTGCCGCTGGTGAACTTGATCTATCCATTGGGTCGGCAGCCGCCCTATCGGCATTGGTGGCAGCCCTTGTGATTAAATCCGGTTACGGCATTGTTGCCGGCGCTTTAGCAGGTCTCATATCAGGATTGGCCGTTGGCGCATTGAATGGCTTTTTTGTTACCGTTCTGAATATCCCGTCCTTTCTGGTAACACTGGGTTCGATGCAATTGATCCGCGGCCTAGATATGCGGCTTACATATACAAAGCCCGTTGCGATTGCGGATGAGACGTTCAACACTATTTTCGGCGGCGGTAATATCGGCCCCGTTCCATCTTTGTTTATTTGGTCACTCGTTGCTGCAGCAGCGGGCCATCTTGTGCTTCGTTATTCGGCCTTTGGAAGGCAAGTTCTAGCAACGGGTGGCAATCCTGTTGCTGCGCGTTACTCAGGCGTGCCAACGCACCGCATCAAGCTCTATTGCTTTTTGCTGAGCGGCGTTGCGGGCGCTTTAGCGGGTCTTCTTTACTCAGGTATGATGCAGACGGCGCGCTACACCTTCGGAACAGGTGGCGAGTTAGCAGCCATTGCCGCCGTCATCCTTGGAGGCACAAGCCTCTTTGGCGGCAAGGCGACAATCATCGGCACTTTTATCGGCGCTCTGCTCATTGGAACGATCAATAATGGTCTCATCATTATGGGCTTGGATGTCAGCGAGCAGAATATGATTTCCGGCGGATTGATCATTCTCGCCGTAGCCTTCGGCCGTCGTCCTAGCCGCTGATCAGCAATGAACGATTGCTAAGAGAAGTTTGATCGCGTCGACATATACTGCCGACGCGCCTTGAATAGGTTGTGAACTTCTACACTAGGTTTGAATGAAAGACGGGAAGCCTTAATCCGCCGTCGAAGTAAGGCGTTCCGCCACAAGCTCATCGGTCACGAGCACGTGAGGCTTCAATAAGCCCAACGCCCCTTTGATGGCGTTGTATTTTTCCCATCCACCCGAAGCGAGCACAATCTTGCGGGCGCTGCGCAATTCAAGCGGATCGAATGCAATCACCCGTTCATTGATCGGGTGGTCAATAATATTACCTTCGCCATCAATAAACCGACACAAAACGTCGCCTACAGCACCCGCCGCTTGCAGGGATTTAAGCTCATCGCGCTGAAGAAGATAATATTCCGAAATGGTCGAGAAGGGCGAAAGATCACCAACACTCAAAATGGCGAGATCAAGGCGCGATGCCTTTTGGAAAATTTCTTTAATACCCGGATGCGCAATGAGCGCTTCGCGCGTGTGAGGATCGGGCGCAAACACAGGTGCTGCCATCAAATAGCATTCCGCTGACAAGCGATCGGCCAAACGCCAAGCAAATTCCGACGGGTTCACGCCGCTTACCCGCGTTAATCCGCCGAGCATCGATAGCACGCTCACACCACTTTGCTCGCGAAACGCAATGCTCGGCAGACTCGCGCTCAAGGTGCGTCCCCAACCGAGCCCAATCGTCATATTATCGGTGATGATTTCGTTGATATAGGCGCCTAGAATATTACCAATAATTTCCGGAGTAGTGCTCGCATCTTGCGGCTTGGGTACAACGATAGCCCGTTCCAGCCCGTATTTTTTCTCAAGCGCCGTCTCCAATTCAACGCAATAACTCAATTTGGACGTTACGCGGATTTGGACGGTGCCGTTCTGCCGCGACGCAGCCAATATGCGGAGAACTCTTATTCGGCCGATATTAAGAAGCTTCGCAATCTCGTCTTGCGTCTTGCCTTCAATGTAATAAAGCCAAGCAATCTTGGTTTTCAGGTCGTCGTTGGCGTCTACAGCAATATTCTTTTCCACGTCCCAACCTCACTTTATTCCCGACCTGCACCGAAACACTTACTATATGCGTTAACAGCTGGATAGTATGCGCATCTATCCCGTAAATCGATAAACAACAAAGATCAGTTATTTTCCAAATGAAAACACCATCATAACAGAAACCATCGTCTTTTCATTCAAAAGCCATAGCGCTGATGAATTCCATATTATCTCTTAATCGGCGTAGTTTTCATAAAATTCCAAGTATGCTCAAACGACTCAACGCCCGCTTGCGACCCCAAGCCCGAAGCATTTAATGCCGATGTGGCCTGCGCAAAGCGTACGGAGGTTTCCGGATCAAGCCCTTTACACAGCGCAACGGCATATCCCGCATCAAAAGCATCGCCACATCCGCACGTACATTTAACCGTGATATCAAAGGCCGGGATTTTGAAGTGCGTTCCCTCGGCGTGGCTATAAAATGCTCCGTCTTCGCCAAGCGTAAAAACACAACACATCACGCCGCGATCATGAAAGAATTTTGTGCAATCGGCGAGATCATGAAGTCCAGAGAGCGCACGAGCTTCTTCAATCGAAGGCATGAAATAGTCGGTATAAGGCAGCACCGCATCAATATCAGGCAGATCGTCTTTTGACCCTGCGAAGACGTCGACGGTTGTAATCGAGCCCTGCTCCTTCACATATTTCATCAGCGCCGAATTCGGCGTGCCATCCATGGCATCCATGAGTCCTACACCACCAAGATGCACAACCTTTGCATTGGCTATATCGGCAAATTTTGCGGGCTCTATGACAAAGGAACCCGTTGCACCTTTCATATGAAGGGCGGGACGCGATCCATCCGCGCGGGTTGTGACAATCGACGAAGACGTTTTCCAATCTGCTTTATGCTGCATCATGGAAGTGTCGACGTTAAATTCCTTGAGTCGCTCGAGTACCCATTTCCCCATGAGGTCCTCACCCACGCCACCAACCGCAAGCGTTTTGAGGCCCATTTTGGCGGCGGCGATAGCCGCTGTTCCAGCCGCGCCGGAAACCGCCATTGTGAGTTCATCGATAAAGTAGCAGCCGCCACCGGGTGGAACCGCGGTAAATGGCCAGCCCAAGCAATCAAATGTGTAAAAGCCGATTGAGGCATAATCGAACCCTTTGGATGCCACGACTTCTCTCCCTATTTTGTACATTTATGAAAATAATATTTTTATTGTTCCATTTTGTCTAGCCTATTTTATAAAATTCTTCGGTCGATTTAAATCCAATTTTTCAATTTTTCGGCGAAAAATACCTCGCTCGACCCATAATTTGAATAGTTTTATAAATAAAAAGGCAATTTTGACGAGTTTCCTTTCAATTTATAAGGCACACCCGGCCGATCATTTGGGAAAATTGAAAGATAAACATATTGACTTTTAAAAATATAAATGTTCATCTGACGATAACAAAATGCAAAAGATTGGGAAGGCGCGTCGTGAAGGCCGGGGTTTTAAAGAAGGTAAACGACATTCAGTTCTTGGAAGTTGCAGACCCGGCTCTTGAACCTGGCGATATGTTGCTGCGCGTGAAGGCCGCAACGATTTGCGGAACCGACATTCGAATTTACCGCGGTAAAAAGACAGCGGGTGTTCGATATCCCTCTATTCTAGGCCATGAATTTGCAGCCGAAGTGGTTGATAATGGAGGGCATCGTCAATTCTCCTGCGATCAACCCATTGTCGTTTGCCCCCAATTCGCCTGCGGACACTGCACTTATTGTATTCGCGGGATAGAAAATCTCTGCCTCAATCTACGGTCAATGGGCTATGAGGTTGAAGGCGCCTTTGCCGAATATGTACGCATCCCAAAACACGCGGTCGAATCAGGCAATGTCTTCAACATGCCTGAAGGCTTAACCTATGAGGAGGCGTCCCTTGCCGAACCATTGGCATGTGTAATGAACGGCCAGAGCCTCGTAGGCGTTCATAGGGGCGATACCGTCTTAATCCTTGGTGCGGGACCCATCGGCCTTTTGCATCTCATTCTGGCCCGGCAATCCGGTGCGCTTAAAATATTCGTAAGTGAACCGAATCCAATACGGCGAGAAGCTGCCCTTGCTGCCGGAGCGGATCACGTTATCGACCCAATGAACGAAGATCTAAACGCGCATATTATGGCTGCGACAGAGGGACTTGGTGTTGATGTCGCTATCTGTGCGATTGGTATTCCAACTCTTGCAAATGACGCGATCACCCTTGTGCGAAACCAAGGGCGTGTCAGCCTGTTTGCTGGTTTTTCAACCGGCGAAAGAGCCAACATCGATGTTAATGCCATCCATTATAAAGAACTATCGGTAACCGGTGCCTTTAGCTTAACGCGCTTTCACTTTGCGAACGCATTGAAGCTGCTTTCAACACAAACAGCAGCGTTTAAAGCGTTGATCACCCATCGTTACAACCTTGCCACTATTTCCGACGCGATTGCGACTGCCGAACAAGGCCACGCCATCAAGGTCGCCATTTCAGGGATGTAAATAGAAATGTCCGCGCCTATTGCCCAGCCCTCCACGATCAGCACGCCGCCGCGTGTTCTGATTATTGGCGCAGGCATCAATGGCTGCGGCGTTTTTCGCGACCTCTGTTTGCAAGGAATTGAGTGCTTGCTGGTTGATCGCGGTGATATTTGCGAAGGTGCAAGTGCTGCACCTTCTAGGCTTATTCACGGCGGCATCAAATATCTTGAAACAGGTGAATTCAGGCTTGTTCGTGAATCCTGCATTGAGCGAAACCGCCTACTTCGCAACGCGCCTCATTATGTCAAACCGTTAGAAACGCTCATTCCGGTTCGCTCTTGGTTCGGTGGCCTTTTATCATCAGCGCTCCGCTTTATGGGCTTGAAGATTAAGCTTAATGATCGCGGCATCATCATCGTCGAAATCGGCCTAAGACTTTATGATTTCTATAGCCAAACCATTCAGGCTTTACCAAACCACCGGTTTTTTAATCGTACTAAATTGAAGCATGAGGTACCCCTTTTCGACCCATCGATCATTGCAGCGGGACTCTATTACGAGGGGCGCGTAACGCATGGCGAACGATTAGGTCTTGAGCTTGTTCTAGACGGGCTCCATGCCAATCCTTCAAGTCAAGTAGCCCTTTATCATACGGCAACCCCAACAGCTTCAGCTCGTTTTCAACTGAGAGATCAATTGACGGGTACTACAAGCGACATTGAAGCAGATTATGTCATCAATGCGGGCGGTGCATGGATTGATGACATCAATAACAGCCTTGGTCTTAAAACGCATTATATGGGCGGCTCAAAAGGCTCGCATCTGATCGTTGATCATCCAGAACTCTTCAACGCTTTGAAGGGCAGAATGATCTATTTTGGTACCGCCGACGGTCGGGTTAATCTTGCCTATCCCTTTTTCGGCCATGTCTTGATTGGCGCGACGGATATTAAAATTAATCATCCGAACGAGGCCTATTGCAGTGATGAAGAAATTGATTACCTCCTTGGTTCTATCAAAGAAATCTTTCCGACCATCCATATTGAGCGGCACCACATTCTTTTAACCTATTGTGGTGTCCGGCCTCTGCCCAGCAATGACAACACCACTATGGGCAATGTCAGCCGCGATCATTATATGGCGCAGGATCATATACCGGGCACTACGCTTCCCTTAGTGTCCTTGATTGGCGGCAAATGGACAACGTTTCGAGCGTTTGCCGATGACGTGTCTCATCACGTGCTTGCCCATTTCCGCATCAAGCGGACGCATAAAACCGAAGAGGAAGCCATCGGCGGTGGGCGTCATTATCCGATAACAGAAATCGAACAGTCAGAGTGGATCAGCAAAAAGGCTGAGCTCTATCGGTGCAAGCCTTCACGCATGGAAGAACTCCTCCATCGCTATGGAACCCGTGCCGAAAAAATCGCAGCGTTCGAGCGCGATGTCGGTTATGAGCCGCTTAAATCGGCTAGCCAATATTCACGCGCGGAAATCACATTCCTATGTCGCAATGAATGGGTGAATCGTCTTGCCGATATTCTGTTGCGCAGAACAGAGATGGCAATGGCCGGACACGTCAGCCTTCCCGTTATTCACGAGATCGCGGAAATCGCAGCCGCTGAATTGTCGTGGGATCAGGAACGCAAGATTACAGAGATCGAGACAACCATAAAAGACATGCAACGCCGACATATTCGGATGGCTGCTTAGAAATCAACGCAACATTAAATTGGATCGTTCCAGGAGAGTTTGAGATGCCTATCAATATTTCACCAACCGGCTTAGCACGCGATCTGCAAGTGCGCGCCGATACGGGTAAGCCAATCCGCGTTGGATTGGTGGGTTCGGGTGAAATGGGCACCGATATTGTCGCGCGCATTGCCCATATGCCGGGCATTAAAGTGGGTGCCATATCCGAATTGCGTCTACCCAATGCCGCAAAGGCCGTTGATATTGCCTATCAGGGTGAAAGCCGTTCGCAAATCGTCACAAGCCAGGATGCGCTCAATCAGGCCATGGAAGCGGGTAAGATTGCACTGACAGATAATGTTGATCATTTAATCCAGAGCGGTTTGATCGATGTCGTCATCGACGCCACAGGCGTTCCAGCTGTGGGTGCTGAGATCGGCTTGCGCGCGATGGAGCATGGCAAGCATCTCGTGATGATGAATGTCGAAGCCGATGTAACCATTGGCGCCTATCTCAAAAGTGAAGCGGATCGCTTAGGCGTTACCTATTCGCTGGGCGCGGGCGATGAGCCCTCATCCTGCATGGAGCTGATCGAATTCGTATCCGCTATGGGCCATCCGATTGTTGCTGCCGGTAAGGGGAAAAATAATCCGCTGAACATCGACGCCATTCCCGATGATTATGCTGAAGAAGCCAAGCAACGGAACATGAATGTTCGCATGCTCGTCGAGTTCGTCGACGGCTCGAAGACCATGGTCGAGATGGCCGCCATTGCCAATGCAACGGGTCTTGTTCCCGATTGCCCCGGCATGCATGGGCCATCGGCAACGCTTGATCAGCTTTCATCCGTTCTGGTTCCTAAAAAAGATGGCGGCGTCTTGTCGCAAATGGGTGTCGTCGATTATTCCATCGGCAAGGGCGTTGCGCCGGGCGTCTTCGTTGTCGCTGAGATGTCGCATCCGCGCATTCGCGAGCGCATGGAAGACTTGAAAATGGGTCATGGGCCCTATTTTACCTTCCATCGTCCCTACCATCTCACATCGCTCGAAGTACCGCTGACCTGCGCACGAGTTGTTTTATACGGCAAGCCAGATATGGTGCCCTTACCAAAGCCTGTTGCTGAAGTTGCTGCTGTTGCCAAAAAAGATCTGAAGCCCGGCGACAAGCTCGATGCCATTGGTGAATATTGCTATCGCGCTTGGGTGATGAAGGCGGGTGATGCGCGAACACAAGGCGCTATTCCATGTGGTCTCTTGCACGGCGCCACCGTTACCAAGCCGATTGCAAAGGGCGATTTGATTACACGAGACAATGTGACCGTTCCGGCAGGTTCCAAGATTGCCGAATTGCGCGCACGCCAAGATAAATTAGTTTACGGACAGTGAGTATTCAGATGAAAAACGAATCCAAATCAAAGGCGAAGTCCGAAGCGGCCAATGTGCCCTTCGCCTTTCGCGCCTATTCGCCCGAACAATTGCGCGATGTGCTGCGTAAAATGTATTTGATCCGCCGCTTCGAGGAAGGTGCGGAGGATTCCTATACACGCGGCCTCATTCACGGCACGATGCATTTGTCGATTGGCCAGGAAGCAAGCGCTTTGGGCATTTGCATGCCGCTGAATGGTGATGACCAGATCACCTCCACCCATCGTGGCCACGGACATTGCATCGCCAAAGGCGCGCAAGTGGACCGTATGTTCGCCGAATTTTTCGGCAAGACAACAGGCTATTGCAAAGGCCGTGGCGGCTCGATGCATATCGCCGATGTCAGCCAAGGCAATCTTGGTGCGAATGGCATTGTCGCCGGCGGTATTCCAATTGCAGTGGGTGCTGCCCTTTCCGCCAAGATGCAGAAAAACGGCAAAGTGGTCATCTGCTTCTTTGGTGATGGCGCGAACAATGAAGGCGCATTTCACGAATCTTTGAACATGGCCTCGATCTGGAAATTGCCGGTTGTTTTCGTCTGCGAGAACAATGGCTATGGCATGTCGACATCCACCGCGCGTTCAACCGCGGTCGCCAATATTGCAGACCGTGCAGCAGGCTATTCCATGCCCGGCGTGATTGTTGACGGTAATAATTTCTCAGCCGTGGCTGAAGCATCAAGTGCCGCTATCGAGCGTGCGCGCAGGGGCGAAGGTCCAACGCTGATTGAAAGCAAGACCTACCGCCATCGCGGCCATTCGAAGAGCGATCGCAACCGCTATCGGACAAAGGAAGAAATCGATGAGTGGAAGGAACTCCGCGATCCGATTGCCTTGTTCGAAACGGAGCTGCGTCAATTCGGTATTTTGAATGATGCAGGCATCGAAGAGGTACGTGCCTCGGTTGAAAAAGAAATCGCCGATGCCATCCAATTCGCCAAAGACAGCCCAATGCCGAATACCGGCGCTGTTCTTGATTATGTTTATACGGAGTTACCCCAATGAATAGCGCTGTGCGTGAATTAACCTACTCGCAGGCCATCCAAGAGGCCATGGCGATTGCGCTTGAATCCGATCCGCGCGTCTTTTTGATGGGCGAAGATATTGGTGTTTATGGCGGCGCTTTTCAAGTAACGGGCGATCTCGTTGAACGCTTCGGAACAGACCGCGTCATCGATATGCCGATCTCCGAGCTGGGTGGCGCGGGCTTGGCCGTTGGTGCGGCCATGACAGGCATGCGTCCGATTTTCGAATTTCAATTTTCGGATTTTGCGACGCTCGCCATGGAGCAGATTGTCAATCAGGCGGCCAAGATGCGGTTCATGTTGGGGGGCGAAGTTTCAGTCCCCCTCGTGATGCGTTTTCCTGCTGGCTCGGGTACGGGTGCAGCCGCACAACACAGTCAAAGCTTGGAGGCATGGCTTGCCCATGTTCCGGGCTTGAAAGTTATTCAACCTGCTACGCCGCATGATGCGAAAGGTCTTTTGCTCGCAGCTGTGCAAGATCCTGATCCGGTGATGATTTTCGAGCATAAGCTGCTCTACAAAGTAAAAGGCCCTGTACCAGAAGGCCATTACACCGTTCCGATTGGCAAAGCAGAAATTCGTCGGACAGGACGCGATGCAACCATTGTTGCTACATCGATCATGGTACAAAAATCCCTCGAAGCAGCGGAAATTCTGCAAACGGAGGGCATTGATGTTGAAATCGTCGATTTACGTACCATTCGTCCGATTGATCGTGAAACCGTCATCAACAGCGTGAAGAAAACAACGCGTCTATTGTGCGTTTATGAAGCGGTAAAAACCCTAGGCATCGGTGCTGAAATCAGCGCGATGGTCGCCGAGAGTGAGGCTTTTGATTATCTTGATGCACCCATCATGCGGTTGGGTGGGGCCGATAGTCCGATCCCGTACAATCCGGAACTTGAAAAAGCTGTCGTGCCGCAAGTGCCCGATATCGTCGCTGGAATCCGCAACCTCGTTCAAGGAAGGCGATAAAAATGCCGACCGAAGTTATTCTTCCCAAAGTAGATATGGATATGGCCACGGGCCGTATCTCGAAATGGCTTGTTGCAGAAGGCACTGTTGTCAAACAGGGTGATCCGATTTTTGAAATCGAAACGGATAAGGCCGCGATGGAAGTAGAGGCTCCGGCCTCTGGCACGCTAGGCAATATCTTGGCCCAAGAAGGTTCCGATGTGCCGGTTGGCAATCCTGTTGCATGGATTTATGCGGCGGGTGAAGCGGTTGTTGCGCCTCAAAAGCAGGCGGCTACGCAAGCCGTTGCACAAGCAACTGAAGCAGCGCCTGTTACGCAAGCTGCAGCTCCAATTGAGCACACAACGCAAGTCTCCAGCGATATACGTGCAACTCCTCTTGCCAAGCGTTTGGCACGTGAGGCCGGTATTCAACTTTCGCAGATCAAAGGCAGCGGTCCACATGGCCGAATTGTAAGTGCCGATATTGAAGATGCGATTGCAGCGCGTTCCGTAAAACCTGCCGTGCAAGACATTGTGCCTGTTGCCAATGCAACGGAGCAAGATGCTCGCACACGTGCCTATTTCGAACCCGGCAGCTTCGAAGAACTCCCACACGATTCGATGCGCAAAACGATT
>DAIOVR010000051.1:0-8375 GCA_036758905.1 Beijerinckiaceae bacterium
CGGAGGTCAAAAGGGATCACGGACATAGGGCGCTCCATAAGATTGTGGCGATCATGGTCGCCTTTGATCTTACAGGTAACAATCGGGTTGAAATATGTCAACATCACTGACATAAATACTGACGACAGCATTAAAGTGGCTTAGGGTGTCGAGGATGAGACAAGATCAATTGTTATCGGCAGCCTTGATACCGGACCGCGGTGATACCGCGGCGATATTTGAGCTTATTGAATTATTGTTTTTCGCGTATCGCGACTTTGTGGGCGATCCTGATAGGCTATTGGAAGACTATGGCTTTGGCCGAGCGCATCATCGCGTCATTCATTTTGTGGATCGGAACCCAGGCCTCACGATTGCCGAATTGCTGGATATTTTAAAGATAACCAAGCAGAGCCTGAATAGGGTGCTGAAAGAATTGATTTCGAAAGAGTTCATCGAAAGCCGATTGGGCATTGAAGATCGTCGTCAGCGTCATCTGCACGTCACGGCTCAGGGTAAGCATCTGGCTGATAGTCTTGCCGCCCTTCAGATGAAACGGATTGGTCGGGCGATTGCCGAGATAGGTCCTTCCAATGCCTTGATAGCAAGACGGTTTTTAGAGGCGATGATTGATCCCTCTGAGCGGGGAGGTGTCCAGCAGGTGGTGGCGGCAAAAGGTCATTCACAATGAATGCAACGCGTCCCCGCATAGCGACATCAGCGAATGCGTCCCACATTCTCGTTGTGGATGATGATCGACGGTTGCGGGACTTGCTCTCACGCTTCCTGGTCGAAAATGGATTTAGAGTTACGGTTGCGAAAGATACAAGTGAGGCACGTGAACGGTGCGCTTTGTTTATATTTGATGGCATTATTCTTGACGTGATGATGCCTGGTGAAAACGGCTTCGAGTTTGCTCGCTTTTTACGAAAAGACTCCGATATTCCGATCATGATGTTGACCGCTCGTATTGAAACGGATGATCGTATTCAAGGTCTAGAAATTGGTGCCGATGATTATTTGCCAAAGCCTTTCGAGCCGCGTGAACTTTTATTGCGGTTAAACAATATGTTGCGCCGCACTGCAGCCGCGACAGCTAAGGCAACGGAACCATCCGATAAGGTTCGATTTGGCGGTTATGTTTTTAAAATCGAACGCGCTGAATTGAAGCATGGTGATGAAGTGGTTCGGCTCACGGATAGAGAGCGTGAATTGCTTCAAATCCTTGCTCGCAAGGCGGGCGAAGCTGTGCCTCGTGAAGAGATTGCTGGTGACGATGAATTGGGTGAACGTACGGTTGACGTTCAGATTAATCGTTTGCGGCGTAAAATTGAGGTTGATCCTTCCAATCCCTTACACCTGCAAACGGTGCGAGGATTTGGCTATCGTTTGTTGGTGGATTGATAGATGGCCAAATTGGGAGCGCCCTTCGATAAGTTGTTGAACCCCTATCATCGGGCTACGGGCTGGCTGGCGAGCCGAATGCCCAAAGCTCTATTTACGCGAGCGCTGATTATTATCATTGCACCAATGGTGCTTTTGCAATCGGTTGTCGCTTACGTGTTTATGGAACGGCATTGGCAATTGGTTACGCGACGCCTTTCGGCTGCTGTTGTTCGGGACATTGGCTCTGTTATTGATGTCATGGAACTCTCAAAGCAGCATCCCTTGACCAATGAGATGATTAAGATTGCTGGCGATCGTATGGGGCTTGATATCGAGATCTTGCCAGCAGGCCCATTACCAATGTCAGGTGCTCGTCCGTTTTTCTCAATTCTCGATAGCGCCCTCTCTGATGAAATTGATCATATCATCAAGCGGCCTTACTGGATCGATACGGTGGGGTCATCGGATCTCATTGAAATTCGCATTCAGCTGGATTGGGGTATCCTCAGAGTACTGACGCAGCGCTCTCAGGCCTATGCGTCAAATACGCATATTTTTATTCTCTGGATGGTGGGTACATCGCTCGTTCTACTTTTGGTGGCGATTTTATTTTTGCGTAACCAGATCAAGCCGGTCTTACAATTAGCAGAAGCCGCCGAAAGCTTTGGTAAAGGGCGTGATATTGATTATCGGCCTCGTGGCGCGAAAGAAGTGCGCCAAGCGGGTATGGCGTTTTTGGAAATGAAACGTCGCATTGAACGTGTGCTTGAACAACGCACGGCCATGCTCAATGGCGTGAGCCATGATTTGCGAACAATTTTAACACGGTTCCGTTTATCCTTAGAAATGAGCGAGGAGAGCGCTGAACTCGATGCGCTTAAAAAAGACGTCGATGAAATGTCGCGAATGCTGGAGGGCTATCTCGCCTTCGCGCGCGGTGATGCTGCCGAATCTGCCGAGCCGGTATCGGTTCGTGCTTTGCTTGACGAGTTGAAGGCCGATGGCGAACGGCAAGGGCATCCGACAACGATCGATGTATCGGGCGATCCGGTGGTGACCATTCGGCGCGATGCGATCAAACGGTGTTTGGTTAATCTTGTGAACAATGCGGTGCGGCATGGCGACAAGATCGCGCTCTCCGCTGTCCTCGATGGTCGCTGGCTTTTATTTCATATTGATGATGATGGACCGGGGATACCGGCTAGTCGTCGCGAGGAAGTGTTTAAGCCTTTCGTCCGGCTCGATGAAGCCCGTAATATCGACGAAGGTGGTTCTGGCTTAGGGCTATCGATTGCCCGCGACATTGTGCGCGCTCATGGCGGCGATGTGGTGCTGGTGGATAGCCCGATGGGTGGCTTGCGGGCGACGGTGCGGATACCGGTTTGATTCTTCTCCCCGTTTCGTCCTTGCGAGCGAGAGCGAAGCAATCCAGTTAACAGAATTTATTGGATCTTGAGGCTATGTTTTCGCTCCCTCATGCAGCATCAACTGGGTTGCTTCGCGTTTGCTCGCAATGACGGGAGAGAGTTACCGTCGCTTCGGCTTCGCTTCCCCGCCACCCCAATTATGCGGTCCCATATCCGCGTCCGTCGGCTTATGCGCCCGCGTCGGCGGTAGGTTCGCAGCCGAGCCATACATGCGCTCGCCTTTGAACTTTCCGGCTTCGCGTTCGACATCGGATTGCCTCGCCAAAGGATCATTGGCGATGGCTAGTTCGGTGGCTTCCAGCCTTTTGATTTCATCACGCAGTCTTGCTGCCGTTTCAAACTCAAGATTGGCTGCCGCTTCGCGCATGCGCTTTTCGAGATCGGCCAGTGTGGCTTTCATGTTGTGGCCAGCGCTTGGTGCGTTGGCCATACCGATATCGACTTGTACGTGGTCGCGCTCATAGACGCTGTCTAGAATATCCGAGATACCACGTTTGATCGATTCCGGCGTGATGCCGTGTTCGAGATTATAGGCGCGCTGCTTTTCTCGACGACGCGAGGTTTCAGCCATTGCTCGTTCCATCGAACCCGTGATTTTATCGGCGTAGAGCACGACCTTGCCTTCTACATTACGCGCGGCGCGGCCGATCGTCTGAATGAGCGAAGTTTCTGAGCGCAAGAAACCTTCTTTATCCGCATCAAGAATGGCAACCAGCGCGCATTCTGGAATATCGAGACCTTCACGCAACAGGTTGATACCAACCAGCACATCAAAGGTACCAAGGCGCAAATCGCGGATGATTTCGATGCGCTCGATCGTGTCGATGTCCGAATGCATATAGCGCACGCGTACGCCGTTTTCGTGGAGATATTCTGTTAGATCTTCGGCCATGCGTTTGGTGAGCACGGTGACCAGTGTACGGAAACCTTGGGCGGATACTTCACGCACTTCGCCCAATAAATCGTCAACCTGCGCGCGCGCTGGACGAATGATGACTTCGGGATCAATTAGGCCGGTTGGGCGAATGACTTGTTCGACGAATACGCCACCGGTTTGTTCCATTTCCCATTCGCCCGGCGTAGCCGAGACATGAACGGTTTGTGGACGCATGGCGTTCCATTCCTCAAACCGTAAGGGGCGGTTATCGAGGCAGGAGGGAAGACGGAATCCGTATTCGGCCAGCGTTGCTTTGCGCTTAAAGTCGCCGCGATACATGCCGCCAATTTGCGGCACGGTGACGTGGCTTTCATCGGTAAAGACTAAGGCGTTATCTGGCAGATATTCGAATAAAGTTGGCGGCGGCTCACCCGGCTTGCGGCCTGTGAGATAGCGCGAATAATTCTCGATGCCTTGGCAGACGCCGGTGGCCTCGAGCATTTCGATATCGAACAGCGTGCGTTGTTCCAACCGCTGCGCTTCGAGCAATCGGCCTGAGCGGTTAAGATCATCAAGCCGATGCTTCAACTCTTCTTTGATTCCCTTGACGGATTGCAGAAGAGTAGGGCGCGGCGTGACATAATGCGAATTGGCGTAGACTTTGACGGCTTCAAGATCGGCGGTTTTATTGCCCGTTAGCGGATCAAATTCCACAATGCTTTCGACCTCGTCACCAAACATCGAAACACGCCATGCGCGGTCCTCATAGTGGGCAGGGAAGACTTCGATAATATCGCCGCGTACACGGAAGGAACCGCGAATAAAATCGCCGCCGGAACGTTTGTATTGCAATGCCACAAGATCGGCGATGAGTTGGCGTTGTTCTACAACTTCTCCAACCTTCACCGCAAAAGTCATCGCCGTGTAGGTTTCTACCGAACCGATACCATAAATACAGGAAACCGATGCAACGATGATAACGTCATCCCGTTCGAGCAAAGCGCGCGTTGCCGCGTGGCGCATGCGGTCGATTTGTTCATTGATGGTGGATTCTTTTTCGATGAAGGTATCGGTGCGCGGCACATACGCTTCGGGTTGGTAGTAATCGTAATAGGACACGAAATACTCGACCGCGTTGTTGGGGAAGAAGCTTTTGAATTCGCCATAGAGCTGTGCCGCCAGCGTTTTATTAGGCGCCAGAATAAGGGCAGGGCGTTGTGTTTTTTCGATCACCTGCGCCATGGTGAATGTTTTGCCGGATCCGGTGACACCCAACAAAACCTGATCGTGCTCTTGCTGTGCGATACCTTCAACAAGCGCTTTTATGGCGGTCGGTTGATCGCCGGCCGGCTTGTAATCTGATACAATTTCAAACCGCAGGCCGCCTTCTGATTTCTCAGGGCGTGCAGGCCTGTGCGGTGTCCATTCAACCTTATCGCGAAAGCGCGGGTCGCCGCCTTCAAGCAGCTCTTTAAGGGCCACCATGGTAGCGCCGGAGCCAGTGACGGTTGCATCGTCCTCATCGTCGACATCCCGTTTCACATTGCCTTGGCGAACGCGGCGTGGTGCGTCTTGCAGCATTGCATCGCGGGAAATGTCCTTGTCGCGTATTCGGTCGCCACGACGCGGGCCTTCCGGGGTCGCTTCAGCGATACGCAGCGCTTTTTTAAGCGCAATATCGGCCATTGTGATGTTCGTTGGTTGGCTTGTTTCGGCGGTATAGGCGGCCTGTGGTGCCTCACCGAAGCCTTCTGCCCGGCCACTCTCGAGCTGTGCGCGTGCATTAGCCTTGGATTGCCGCTCTTGTGTCAAAGCAGGGTTCAATAACGCCGCTAAGTGCTCATCAAGGGGCAAAAGCTCCGGCTTTGAAGCTTTACCAGACGATTTTGCCGTTGATTTAGGAGATTTTGCCATCTGATCAAAATGGGCTGAGTCAGGCGTCAGGGCAAGGGGTAGGTGTGGATGTTTCTCAAATCCAATGGCTTGAAAGATCAAAATAAAAAGGCCCAGAGTTTTCCGGGCCTTTTGTTATTCTAAGTCGGATTAGGCTAATGGCTTACGCCTTAGCGCATTTTCCGTCTTTCCATACCATGTGGTGCTTTACGCAGGACTTTTCGGTCTTATAGGTTTTTGCGGAAGCCATGGCTGGGGCGAGTGCGATGCCTGCGATAATAAGGCCGGTAGCGATACGACGAATCATGATGATCTCCGTTGCGAGCGATCGTTCGGGCCGAGCGGTTTGTTCGGCATAAACAGACTATAAATCAGGATTGCTGCATGGTCGATGAACGTAAGATTACAAATATGTTATGGTTATTAACGTTTATTAAGATTTAAGCTCGGAGCAGCTTGCTGATTTTGACGATGAACACCGATCTTGGGGGCGGATTTGTATCGTAATTTCCGATGAAATTATCAGATCTGGCCTTGCTCTGACCGTTGTGCGGGATTAGGGTCCGCCCGCCTTATTTCTCTTTAACGTGTTATTTTCGGAGTTCGATCATGGGTTTTCTTGCCGATGCCTTGTCCCGCGTGCAGCCTTCCGCCACGATTGCGGTCACGCAGAAAGCACGCGAGCTAAAAGCCCAAGGTAGGGACATTATTTCCCTTTCGGTTGGTGAGCCGGACTTTGATACGCCTGAAAACATCAAGAAGGCTGCAATTGACGCGATTATTCGTGGCGAAACGAAGTATACGCCTGTATCGGGCATCACGCCGCTGCGCGAAGCGATCGTGAAAAAGTTCAAGCGCGAAAATGGCCTGGATTACAAAGCAAGCCAAACCATCGTCTGCACCGGCGGCAAGCAGGTTCTTTATAATGCTTTTGTATCGACCTTGAATAAGGGCGACGAGGTGATTATTCCCGCACCCTATTGGGTTTCTTATCCCGATATGGTGTTGCTCTGCGGTGGCGAGCCTGTGTTTGTTCCGACCACGCTCGAAAAAGGCTTCAAGCTTCAGGCTGAAGACTTAGACCGTGCGATTACACCCCGCACGAAATGGATTATTTTGAACTCTCCATCCAACCCCTCGGGTGCCGCTTATACACGCGATGAGTTGAAGGCGATCACCGATGTGTTGGTCCGTCACCCCCATGTTTGGGTGCTTACCGATGATATGTATGAACATCTCACCTTCGGTGATTTTGTGTTCACGACTCCGGCTCAGATCGAGCCTAATCTGATGGACAGAACGCTGACCATGAATGGTGTGTCGAAAGCCTATGCCATGACAGGTTGGCGTATTGGTTATGCGGCTGGTCCTGATAAGCTCATGAAGGCCATGGATATGGTGCAGGGCCAACAGACATCGGGTGCGTGCTCCATTTCGCAATGGGCGGCGGTTGAAGCTTTAAATGGTCCGCAAGACTTTATCCAAGTGAGCCGTAAGGCTTTCGAAGGTCGTCGTGATCTCGTTGTCTCGATGCTTAATCAGGCAAGCTTGCTGGATTGCCCTATGCCCGAAGGTGCGTTCTATGTTTATCCGAGCTGCGCCCGCGCGATTGGCAAAACGACTCCATCGGGCAAAGTGATTAAGACGGATGAGGATTTTGTGACGGAACTGCTGGAGGCAGAAGGTGTCGCAGCGGTTCATGGAACGGCTTTTGGACTTGGTCCGAATTTCCGCATTTCTTATGCAACGTCCAACGAATTGCTCGAAGATGCTTGCGCTAAGATCCAGCGGTTCACGGCAAGCCTACGTTAATTCAACCGATTTCACCCTTGCATGCAAACCATGGTCTGCGTGCAAGGGTTATATTATAGATTGCCATCGAAATTAGTGCGCCCAGCGCTGGGCTTTGCTCACGAGAAAATCCCGGAAAACCTGCACGCGGGCGACGTTTTTGAGCTCTTCGGCATAAACGAGATAGCTCTCAAGTGAGGGTGTATCCATATCGTTTAAAACCTGGACAAGACCCGCATCTTTATCGACCAAGTAATCGGGCAACACAGCGATACCCGCGCCGCGAACAACGGCTTGGGTAAGGGCTGTAATATTATTGACGGTTAGAGCCGCGGCGCGCGGGTTACGGCTCTCCCGCCCCATGGTGGTTAGCCAATGCACGTCAAGCAGGTGAGAAGGCGTTGGCCCGCCGAATGTCAGAATGCGATGCTCTTCAAGCTCGCTAATCGATTTTGGCGCACCCCGTTTTTTAATATAATCTTGCGACGCATAGGCATGAAAATGCACGGTAAAGAGCTTGCGCTGAATGAGATCACCTTGCGTCGGTTGACGAAGCCATATGGCAACGTCAGCTTCGCGCATGGCCAAATCTAGTTCTTCGTCCGTCAATAGCAATTGCAGACGGATGTCAGAATAGAGATCCAGAAATTCGCCGACGCGCGGGGTAAGCCAATTCGTGCCTAATCCCAAGGTTGTTGTAACACGAAGATCGCCATGTGGCTTTTCGCGGCTGTCGGTTAATCTGATCCGAGCGGCTTCAAGTTTCAGCATCATTTCCTTGGCCGTACGGAAAAGATGTTCGCCTTGTTCAGTCAGGATAAGGCCACGCGCATGGCGATGAAACAGTGGTACGCCGAGATCACGCTCGAGTGCGCTGACCTGGCGGCTGACTGCGGATTGACTGATCGAAAGCGCGTCGCCTGCATGGGTAAAGCTGCCTGCGTCCGCTGCGACATAGAATATCCTGACCTTATCCCAATCGATATCAGACGGCGGAGCAAAATTCGTGGTCGTTGCCATTA
>DAIOVR010000051.1:8475-14806 GCA_036758905.1 Beijerinckiaceae bacterium
GCGCATGCGGATACACCGAAGCCCATAAATTTTTCTTCAGAAGGAATACCGAGCCATTTGGCTTGGGCGCCTGTGGCAATGATTAGGGCATCGCATGTGTAAACATCGCCGCTATCGGCCACTAACCGGAAAGGACGAACGGATAAATCAGCCGAGACGATGAGGTCGGATATCATGCGGGTGCCGACATGTTCGGCTTGGGCGCGCATTTGTTCAACAAGCCACGGCCCCTGAATAGGGTCTGCAAATCCGGGGTAATTTTCGACGTCGGTCGTAATTGTAAGTTGCCCGCCGGGCTGTAGTCCGCTGATAAGGACAGGGCTTAGCATTGCGCGAGCGGCATAGATGGCCGCAGTATATCCGGCTGGCCCTGACCCTACGATGATGAGCTTTTCGTGGCGCGACGTCATGGTGCTTCCTCAATCTTTAGTTGCTCTCAGATGTAGCGTTAGATATGCAGAATGCAACCGGTACCTAAGGCTGGACACATCATTTTTGCATGGGTGGACTAGGTCGCTCGGCGGCTACCTATGCTTTTTTCTTGTAGCTCGGAAGGCTTCGGGCTATTCCCAATAGGGAATCGCGGATTTTAATTCCGCGTTTATTAACGGGATCGTTCAATGACCATTTCCCAAGCTGTCTATTCTGAAACGCTCGAAAAGAGCTTGTCTTCGGCCATTCGGTCCGAAACGCCTTATCGCCACTGGTTTGTTTCGGATGTTTTTCCGAAGGCGGCAGCTGAAGCGTTAACGGTATTGCCCTTTCCGGTGCCGGAGCTTGGTGGCATCTCGGGCAAGCGTGAAGTGCATAATGCAACGCGCCAATATTTTGATGTTGAAAATCGCGCAAAATACGAGGTTTGCGGTGAGATCGCTAATTTCCTGCAAAGCCCTTCGACGATTACGATGTTTAACAAGGCCTGCGGACTTGATCTTTCGGGTACGTATTTGCGGCTTGAATACGCTCAAGATACTAATGGTTTTTGGTTAGAGCCTCATACCGATCTTGGCGTGAAAAAATTCACGATGTTGATTTATCTATCATCAGCAGCGGGGCATGAAAAATTAGGGACCGATATCTATAGCGACAAAGATACCCATGTTGCGACGTCGCCCTTCAAGGCGAATGGCGCGATGATTTTTGTGCCGGCTGATAATACCTGGCATGGTTTCGAACCGCGTGACATTCCCGGTGTGCGGCAATCCTTAATTTTAAATTATGTTACGCCAGAGTGGCGCGCCCGTGAGCAGCTGGCATTTCCCGATCAACCCGTTACCGCTGGTTGATTGCCTATTGGCGTTTAGATGCGAGTAGGCTTTTAACGCGCTCGGCTGCAAGACGCGTGTAGTCTGGTAGGTTTATGGCCGACGCTAACGGGAGCTGGCCATTAAACCGCGTGATAGCGCCTTTTTCTAATAGGTTCTCGATAAAGGTGAGATGCCGCGCTGCATGACCTTCAAGTGGTATTGTTGCAACGGGTTTACCTGAAGCAATCGCCTCCGAAACCATTGAGACGGAATCTTCTGTTACAATAAGACCATCGCATAAAGCCAACATTCCGAAATAGGGATTGTCGCCTGTTCCATCCCATAAAGTGGCATTTGGCATGGAGCGCGCGAAATCTTTAAAGCGTTCCACAATATGCAATTCTGTGCGACGGGATGGCGTTATTATGAAGCTAGCTCCGGTCGTTTGAGCTAAACTCCTTAGGTTAGAGATGGCGCGGTCAGCAACGGCATCGGTAAATCGAAAAGAACGATTTCGTCCCCCAAGTATCACACCGATAAGTGGGTGCGGAAAGGCGCGCAAACGCGTTTTCCATTCGGCTGCAGCAGCCGCTAATTTATCAGGTGTTACACGGTGAATGGCCGTGTCGACAATCATGACATTTTGACCCGATAGGCCGTCATGTTTCATCGAAACAACGAGATCAAATCGAGGCGCGGAAGCTTTTGGATTTTGAATATAGACCGCTGCCGTTTTACCTGCTGATCGGCGCTTGATTTCAAGGGCAATTGGAATGGTACGTCGACCACATCCTATAACAACATCAGGCCATGGCGGAGTGACTTGATCGAGCGTCGGATCAAGGCCTAAAAACGGAAACGGACATAGGTTAGACGGCAGGTATGACCATGGTGCACGTAAATTAATATTCTTTTCAACGAGCTTTCCATCGATGGCTTCTGCTAGCCCCAACACCTGACTGCGAAAGCCTGCTTCGGGTAAAAGAAGCGCCCATATGACCGGTTCTGATTGGGCATCAGACTTCAATGCTTCAGTCACCAAGCTCTCGACGCAATTCATATGTGTAGCGCTGGGTCAATTCCATCAAGCGCTCTTCATCATCGATCGAACTGATGGGATTTCTGTCACGCCTTTCATTTGTATAATAGATATTCGTCCGGCTTATTTCTTTGCCACCTTTACGAATAACCGCGTATCCATCAAGCGTATCATTTGATGCTCTGAAATGGGGCATGATTGGTGCGTTCATGCCCATATTCATTGGAAATTCTGATGCGGCTACACCAAAATATATAGAGTGAATTTCAACCGTTAGGGTTGGAAGCGATTTATTTTTACTATCAACCGCGCCTGCATAGGTTTTCGCGAGGCCTTGTTTGACATAGGCTCCGATTTTATCGGCATATTCGCCAATATTTTTTGCCCTTACAGGTTCGACGTCGACGGTAATCGCAGAATAAATTGGTCCTGCAGATACGCGATTGGTGCCGACTGTATTACACGCCGCAACAACAAGCGCTGTAAAACCAATTAGCGCAAGTTTAGAAAGAAGATTACGACGGCTATCGGTATAGAACATCGATGATTTCATAGCTCTTTCCTCCGCCAGGTGTGTTTACTTCGATGGCGTCACCGGTCTTTTTGCCAATCAAAGCGCGAGCAATGGGGGAGCTAATGGAAACTTTTCCGTCTCGAACATCGGCTTCGCTATCGCCGACAATTTGATACATTTTTTCTTCTTCGGTATCGTCATCAATCAATTTGACCGTTGCACCAAATTTGATGGTTGAACCTGATAGTTTGGAGACATCGATCACTTCGGCGCGACCAATTTTATCTTCCAGTTCGGCGATCCGGCCTTCGTTCAAAGATTGCTGTTCCTTGGCTGAATGGTATTCGGCATTTTCCGAAAGATCACCATGCGCGCGGGCTTCGGCAATAGCTTGAATAATTCTTGGGCGATCGACCTGTTGGCGTTGGCGCAATTCATCTTCAAGCGCCTTGAAGCCGTTGGTGGTCATCGGGATCTTATCCATAACGATATCCGTTCGTGTTTATTCAATAAAATAGAAAGTTGGGCCGTATTGCATGGCCCATATGGTTCAAAATGCTTAAGAGGCTTGCGCCGCCTTACCTTCGAAATAATCCTGCAGTGCCTTTACTTCAAGATCACCCGCCATATAGGCCTTTATACCTTCGGCGGCAGCGATCGCTCCTGAAAGGGTCGTATAATATGGCACTTTATGCAAGAGGGCGGTTCGCCGCAAAGAGCGAGAATCGGCCAAGGCCTGTTTTCCTTCCGTCGTATTAAAGACGAGTTGGACCCCGCCATTCTTGATGGCATCGACGATATGTGGGCGCCCTTCAAGAACCTTATTGATGGCTTTGCCCGTTACGCCATGTTCTTCCAAGTAACGCAGCGTTCCAACGGTTGCGATGATCTCAAAGCCGAGATCCGATAGCATTTTCATTGTCGGCACGATCCGCTCTTTGTCGGCATCGCGAACCGAGACGAAAACCGTTCCTTTTTTAGGAACGACAGTTCCTGAGCCCAGCTGACTTTTTGCGAAAGCAACACCGAACGAGCGATCAAGGCCGATGACTTCACCGGTTGAACGCATTTCTGGGCCAAGGACCACGTCAACGCCCGGGAAGCGAGCAAACGGGAAGACAGCTTCTTTAACGGCGATATGATCGTAAGGCTCTGCTTTTAACGCGAAGGAAGCGAGGCTTTGTCCGGCCATGACGCGCGAGGCAATTTTTGCAATTGGCTTTCCGATGACCTTGGCCACGAAGGGTACTGTCCGGGATGCGCGAGGGTTTACTTCCAGCACGAAGATCGTGTCTTCTTTGAGAGCGTATTGGACATTCATAAGGCCTACAACATTCAAGGCCAGAGCAAGTTCCTTCGTTTGCCGCTCTAATTCGGCAATCATGGCTGGCTTTAGGGAATGAGGCGGCAAGGCACAGGCGGAATCGCCGGAATGAATACCTGCTTCCTCAATATGTTCCATGATGCCTGCGATAAACACGTCTTTGCCATCTGATACGCAATCGACATCGACTTCGATGGCATCTGTTAGATAGCGATCAAACAAAAGCGGGTTTTTGCCCAAAAGCGTGTTGATCTGGCCTGTTTTATCGTTTGGATAGCGCGCTTTGATGTCGTTTGGCACAAGCTCGGGTAGGGTTCCCAAGAGATAGCGGTCAAAGGCTTGTTCGTCGCGCAGGATTTCCATGGCGCGACCACCGAGGACGTAGGAAGGACGAACAACCAGAGGTAGTCCTAACTCCTGTAGTACAATTCTGGATTGTTCTACCGAATAGGCGATGCCGTTTTGTGGCTGTTTCAGTCCGAGCTTATCGAGGAGCCGCTTAAACCGATCGCGGTCTTCGGCGAGATCGATCATGTCCGGAGAGGTGCCGAGGATCGGTATTCCGGCTTGCTCCAGCGCGTGGGCGAGCTTTAAAGGAGTCTGCCCGCCGAATTGCACAATGGCGCCGAGTAACTCGCCGTTCGATTGCTCGAGCTTTAAGATTTCGACGACATCTTCAACCGTCAGCGGCTCGAAATATAGCCGATCGGACGTGTCATAATCCGTTGAAACCGTTTCCGGATTACAATTGATCATGATGGTTTCAAAGCCAGCATCGCCGAGCGCGAAACAGGCGTGGCAGCAGCAATAATCGAATTCGATACCTTGGCCGATCCGGTTTGGTCCGCCGCCCAAAATAGCGACTTTCTTCCGGTTGGAGGGCAGCGCTTCGTTTGCCGGAACGCCATTAAACGGTGCCACATAGGTCGAATACATATAGGCGGTTGGCGAGGCGAACTCTGCTGCACAGGTATCGATGCGTTTATAGACAGGCCGTATATTCAAGGCTCGCCGTGCCTTCGACACATCGGCCTCGTGGCCGCCCGTTAGCATGGCCATTCGCTGATCCGAGAAGCCCATGCTTTTGAGACGGCGGAGCGCTTCCGGCGTCTTCGGAATACCGAATTCGCGGATTTTGCTTTCGGTGTCGATGATGTCTTTGATCTGCTCTAAGAACCATGGATCGATTTTGCAGGATTCATGGACTTCTTGGATCGTAAAACCAAAACGGAAGGCTTGCGCAACTTGTAAAATGCGGTCGGGGGTTGGCGTGCCTAGCGCTGCTTTGATCGCGTTGCGGTCATCGCCGAGGCCTAAGCCTTCGATTTCGATGTCGTCTAATCCGGCAAGCCCTGTTTCAAGCGAGCGAAGGGCTTTTTGCAAAGATTCCTGGAAGGTACTGCCAATCGCCATCGCTTCACCAACGGATTTCATCGATGTCGTCAGCGTCTTTTCGGCGCCTTGGAATTTCTCGAAGGCAAAGCGCGGAATCTTGGTGACGACATAATCAATGCTTGGCTCAAACGAGGCAGGTGTTGCACCGCCTGTGATGTCGTTATCGATTTCATCGAGCGTGTAGCCGACCGCGAGCTTGGCCGCGACGCGGGCAATCGGGAACCCTGTGGCCTTAGAGGCCAAAGCGGACGAGCGCGACACGCGCGGGTTCATTTCAATAACGATCATGCGGCCGTTTTCAGGATTGACCGCGAATTGAACGTTCGATCCACCCGTTTCGACGCCAATTTCACGCAACACGGCGAGCGATGCATCGCGCATGATCTGGTATTCTTTGTCGGTCAACGTAAGGGCGGGGGCGACGGTGATGGAGTCGCCTGTGTGGACGCCCATCGGGTCGATGTTTTCGATCGAGCAGATGATGATGCAATTATCCGCTTTATCGCGGACGACTTCCATCTCGTATTCTTTCCAGCCGAGAACGCTTTCTTCCACCAGCACTTCATTGGTAGGCGAGGCGTCAATGCCGCGCTCGATGATCTCGATAAATTCCGCCTTGTTATAGGCAATGCCGCCGCCAGTGCCGCCCATGGTGAAGGAGGGGCGGATAATAGCGGGCAGGCCGATATCGGTAAGTGCTTCGAGCGCCTGCGGCAGGGTTTTAATGTGGTGCGAGCGGGGCGTATCAAGCCCGATTTTGGTCATCGCGTTGCGGAACAATTCGCGGTCTTCGGCCTTGTCGATGGCCTCAG
>DAIOVR010000052.1:0-14756 GCA_036758905.1 Beijerinckiaceae bacterium
AAAGCGGGGTTCAGACCCCGCTTTTTTTATTGCAAGAAATTCCGGTGAATTCGATCCTACCTGCTCCGTCATGCCGCCCTTGTGGCGGTCAACCACGAATTAGGCGGACAACCTAATTAAAAGAAAGACAGGGATTGGAATGCACAAGATCCAAAATTGCAGCAATGGTTGCGATCACCATAAAACGCAATCCTATCAATTCCGCGCAATCAAACCTTTAGGCCGTGGCACAGGCACATTGGCCATCGGCGCAAGCGGAGCAACAGGCGTTGCTTCCGCGACCCGCATCATCGATTGTCCGGTAAACCGCGCCCAATCTTCCTCGGTGCCTGCAAAGGCGTTGCGATCGACATTACCCCTGATGCCCGGCACGCGTCCCATATCGGTATATTGCCACATCATCCAACGGCGGTCGCCATAGCGCTCCATCGGCTCCGCATTTACCGTGCGCACCCAGAGCGGATATTCGTGCAACTCACCAACAATCACATCGCGATAAAAATCGATGCTGGTATAGATCATCGGACGCTTGCCATAATGCTTCTCAACGGCCTGTAAGAAGAGCTTCATATCGGCAAGTGCCTCGGCTTTTGGCACTTTCTTCGGACATTTTTCCGATGCGGCTCCGTACCATTCGACGTCTAGTACAGGTGGCAGAGCATCGCGCTCGACCGGTACATTTTTAAAGAACCATTTGATTTGGTCCTTCACAGGCCGGCACCAATAATAGAAATGATAGGCACCACGCGGCATGCCCGCATCCCGCGCCGAAATCCAGTGGAACATGAAATTTTCATCGGCATGGTCGCCACCCTCGGTGGCTTTGATATAGGCAAAGCGCGTACCAGCAGCCTTTGCCTCACGCCAATTCACTTGGCCTTGATAGCGCGAAACATCAACGCCATGCACCGGATAGCTTTGCGCAACGGGGATCATAGCCGCGGAAGAACCAGGCTTTGGCGCCCGCTCGGCTGTCATTGTGGTACAGGCAGATAACGCAAATGCGACAAGCCCGAGGGCAAACAACCGTTTCATAACACGCAAGCTATACCACTGCATTCGATCAGACCCATACCCATTGGTGAACTCAAGCATCGGCCGATAGCATGGAAATTTTTAATAAATAGGTAACAAAGGCATTCTAGCGCAAATGGAACCATAGCGTAGCAATACCTAAAAACGAGAAAAAGCCGACGACATCGGTAATCGTCGTCACAAAAACACCCGATGAGACGGCAGGATCCGTCCTAAATCGCTCAAGCCCCAAAGGAACAAGAATTCCGCCTAAAGCACCTGCAACCAAGTTAACGGTCATCGCCAGCGCAATCACGATGCCAATATTCCAGTCATGAAACCATAGCGTGGCAACAAGACCCGTAATCAAGCCAAAGGCCAAGCCATTTAATAGCCCCGCCGCCGTTTCGCGGAACGTAATTCTAAAGGCGTTCGCTGGTCCCAATTCACGCGTTGCCAGTGCACGCACAGCTACCGTCATGGTTTGGGTGGCGGCATTTCCACCTTGGCTTGCAACAATCGGCGCCAGCACCGCCAAAGCGACCATCTTGGCCAATTCTTCCTCGAACAACCCGAGCACAGAGGACGCCAAAAAGGCCGTTAATAAATTTACAAACAACCAGCCGAAGCGATTGCGCGTTGTGGAGAAAATAGAATCCGAGAGCTCTTCATCGGCCTTAACGCCACCGAGTGCTTTGATCTCGTCATCTGCTTCATCTTGCATTACGTCGACGATATCGTCGATGGTTACAACGCCTATCAAACGACCCGCTTCATCCACCACGGGCGCCGAAACTAGATTATACCGCTGGAACAGGCGGGCCACATCATCCTGCTCATCGTCCGCCCGCACGCGTCGGCGATCCGCATTCATCAAACTCTCGATCGGAACCGTGCGGCGCGCCCGCACCAACCGATCCAAAAACACATTGCCCAACAAATGGTAGCCCGGATCAACAACAAACACTTCAAAGAAGCTATCGGGTAAATCAGCCGCTTCGGCCAAATGATCAACCACCTGCCCTACTGTCCAAAAAGGCGGCACGGCAATCAAATGCGTTTGCATCAAACGCGCGGCAGAACCTTCTTTATAGTCGAGGCTCTTTTGCAATTGCGCGCGATCAATGGCGGGCAAAGCTTCCAGAATTTCGTTTTGCTCGTCTTGATCGAGATCTTCAAGAATATAGACCGCGTCATCACTTTCGAGCTCACGCATCCCTTCGACAAGCGTATCGGTATCAAGCTCTTCAAGAATGTCCTCGCGGACCGAGTCATCCACTTCGGTCAGCGCTGCGAAGTCAAATCGCGTTCCTAAAAGCTCAATCAGTTTTGGTCGGGAGTCATGA
This sequence comes from Beijerinckiaceae bacterium, assembly GCA_036758905.1. GTDB lineage: Bacteria > Pseudomonadota > Alphaproteobacteria > Rhizobiales > Beijerinckiaceae > CAIUPE01. The sequence continues at coordinate 2,361 of DAIOVR010000052.1, forward strand.
TCCAAGGCCTCAAGCAAACTTGCCTGATCGGCCTCGTGCAACCCTTCAATCAAGGCGCCAAGAGCATCGGCATCATCCGCTGCAACAGCTAATTCGACGCGCGCAACAAAATCAGGATCGGGCGCAAAGGCTGCGGCCGATCCTATTTCGTCGATAGCGTGGGTCGGTTGCTCAGACATTCAGAGCCCTTCTCCAATGCGCCTAACCTTGCTTTACCATTTCCCATTTACCCGATTTTTCAGAACGCAAAAACGCATCGAGAATATGCATATTCTTGATCGCATCGGCGACATCATAAGGCGCCTTGGTCTTTTTGCGGATGGCTTTGCCAAAATCTTCCGCCTGCAGCTGATATTGATCCGTGATCGGCATTTCGACGAGTTTTGGCTTTTTGCCCGTCACATTAACGGTAAAGCGGTTTGGATGATCGGGCGAGGCATTAACGGGAACCTCAACCTCAATCGTTCCAAACTCGCCCATAATGACGGTCTTTTGATAGGGTGCGCCTTGCGTAGCAATAATGAAGGACAAATGACGTGCCTTGCCAAAATCAGCAAGCCCGCTCATCAAACGATCCGTCTTGAACTTCGGATCACGATCGAATGTACCCGTTACCCGAAGGGGTTCGGCACCATAAATGAAGCGCGCCAAGGTAACCGGATAACAGCCAATATCGAGCAAGCCGCCGCCGCCAATATCCGCAAGATTACGAACATTTTTGGGATCAACCAGATGATAGGAAAACATCATATGGACCGATTGCACACGACCAATTGTGCCCTTGGCGATAAGCTTGCGCACCTCTATCCATTGCGGATTATGCCGCACCATAAACGCCTCTTGGATAAGCACGTTACGCGGTGCCTTCAGCAAAAGCTTGGCTTCCTTAGCGGTAATTGCGATAGGCTTTTCACATAAGACATGCTTACCAGCCTTTGCTGCCGCCAAAGTAAGCGGCACATGCAAATGGTTAGGCAGCGGATTATAAATCGCCTCAATCGTCGGATCAGCTAATAATTCCTCGTAAGAACCATAGGCTTTTGGAATGCCGAGCTTCTTGGCCCAAGACGTGCCACGCCGCTTATCGCGAGAGGCAATCGCGACAATGTCGATATCCTTGCTTTTCAACATTCCCGGAATAACTTTTGCGACGCCAATATTCGCCGTCGACAGAATTCCCCACTTAATCGGCTTCATTCCTATGCCCCTTTGTGATCTGCACTTCTGATTCCCACTCTTTCACAGGAATAGAAAACCACAAAGTCAGAATTATAAAGGATTGGAAATCGTTACGCGCTGATGGCCGAGGCCGCCGCGCCCGAAGCATCTCCTGCAACTGGAGATGTCACAGGGCCGGTCGAATAGCCATAGGCCGATAAAAGATTGGAAACATCCGGCACGTTATTATTCGTTGAAGGGTCCGTGGTCGTTGAGGCAACAGGCGTTGAAGTCGCCGTTCCACCATTTGCAAGGCCCGCTAGAACTTCAGGAACCGTTACCTTCCCGTCACCATTTGAATCCCAAAATTTCATCAGATCGGTAGCGCTAGTCCCATGATTGCTCGTTGGATCGGAATCAATAGCCGCCTGCAAATCGGCCTGATCGAAGTAACCCTTACCAGCCGTATCATATTGCGCGATGATACCGGTCGCCTGCTTAATCAAATTGAAGCCATCGGTAAATTCTTGCTGTGAGACGGCACCGTCTCCATTTGTGTCCCAGGCCGCCAAAGTTTGCGAAGCATCGGTTCCTCCAGATGAACCTGCTGCAGCATTTATCTCCGACACATCAAGCGAGCCATCCTTGTTGGTATCATAAAGCGAGAAAAGCGCCGCTGGGTCTTGTGTCGATGAAACAGAAGAACCCGTCGTTGAATTAGCCTTCGCATTCAGCGTATGAAAGCCATCGACAACCTCTTGTCGGCTAACCTTACCATCCTTATTTGCGTCCCAACCCGCAATAATCGTCGAAGCGTTTGGAAAATTCGGGAGCGATACGGAGGAAATCGACTGAATATCGATATATCCCTGCCCTGAAGGATCGAGCTGGTTCATCAGGGCATCGGCGAGATTCATGGTCGTGTATCCACTGATGAGTTCATCACGGGTAACCTTACCATCGCCATTATCATCCCAAGCCGAAACGGTTTGCGCGGCCGTTGTAGGATCACCAAGCGAAGGATTTTTACTGAAAGCAGCAGCAACATCATTGGCGTCAAAATAGCCCTTGCCCGAAGGATCAAACAGCGCCAAAGCTTGGTCGGCCTGACTTGTTGCATCGGCAACAAGAGCATCCGATGCGTCCGGTGTTGGCGCTGCAGATGAGGTAGAATCCGCTCCCGTACTATTCGAGGTCGCAGTCTGCGACGAGGTATCATTTGCTGGCGCGGTTGGATTCGCAGGTGAAGTCGGCGTTTGTGTCGTTGAAGAATCCACGCCAAGCCCTGCCATAAACTCGGCATGCGACAAGGTCCCCGATTTATCAGCATCCAAACCGGAAAACACATTCGCCGCATGCACCACAGCCGCCGAACTGGTTTCTAAGAAACGATCTGGAGAAACATAGCTTTCAGATGCGATGTTATAACTTGTTTCTTGGACGGAATATGTTGTCTGAGAAATACCAAATGAATCCGTCTGGGGACCACCCCGTGCGCTACCATTTCCGAGCATCGAATAAAGCTCAAGGAAATCGGATTTTTGGATTTTACCCGTATTATTGGGGTCTAAAATTTTAAATAATTTATCCGCCGTCGCCGTACGGCTCGCAACCGTCGGCGTTGAAGACGTCGTTAATGGTGTCGCATCAACCATTCCGCTCGGATCACATTTATGCCAAATATAATGCCCTCATCCACAGCAAGAATTAGGCCAACCCAGTTCGAACATCGCAACCGACCTGGTTTCAGGAAACGAAATATCGGCCGACGGCACAGCAATAATACTATTATTGGTTATATTTTGATAAATCAGCCTGCAATATGATCTAAGTCTTTGAAATCCTTGGCGCGCCCTACGCGTGTTTGAAACACGGGATCGGCTCTCTAAAACGCCTCGAAAAATTTATTCCTATGGCTATTGCCTACGAATAATTACGGTCGTGCCCTAGGACAAGTAAAAAACGAGTTCAACATTGATGGCTAGGCAATCAATATGCCCCATCAAAATAAAACGACATCGATGAGTTAGACTTCCGTATATTGCCAAATGCGCCTTTGGTCCCAAATCAGGGTTTGGCCGTCTAGGACTTCCGAAATCGGACTCGGAATTTTAGGGCGAATGCAGAGCAAATGTTTTGCAAGCCTCCATCATTTCTACCGACAGTCGATACATGTCAACTTCAGTGCTGGAACCAATTAACTTAGTCTGCAAGAGAAGGTTTTTAAATATTAGTCATTCTTGACTTTTTCGACCTAACACACCGCGTTGAGGATCATAGCCACGCGCGGCAATCATAAAGGCAACGGTGCCTACGAAAAATGTGATCAAGACAGACCGCAAGTCAATTTGCCCATACATTGCAAAGCGGATCATCTCGACAACAGATGTAAAAGGATTGAGCTGAGCAATATAAACAATCCACAATGCTCCGCTTTCGGCAATCTTCCACAGAGGGTAGAGCGCGGTTGAAAAAAAGAACGATGGAAAGATTACAAAATTCATTGCGCCTGCATAATTTTCAAGACGCTTAACATAAACGGATAGTAACAAGCCGAGTGAAGCGAGCGTAAAGCCGCCGATCACCAAGGCTGGTATAACGGTCATAAATGCTGAGTTCGGTATATCGACGCCAGCAAGACGCGCTACGCCGAGAAAAACGATAGCCTGCAAGACACCAAGAATCGTTCCTGCTATGAGCTTAACAAATAAAAGATAAGCGCGTGGGAAAGGGGACGTCAGCAGGAGGCGCAAAAGCCCTACTTCCCGATCAAACACTAAAGAGAGAGACGACTGCATGCCTTGAAACAATAAGACCATGCCGAGCAATCCTGGCGCCATATAAACGTCATAGGGAATGTAAGTTTCATACGGCGGAGTTATTGAAACACCCAGCACATTTTGAAACCCTGCCGCAAAAACCAAAAGCCAAAGAGCGGGTCTTACGATGGCTGAAACGAGGCGACTGGTCTGCTTAAAAAAGCGCAGCGTATCGCGTCGGACGACCGAGTCTAAAGCTATCAACCATCTGATCATGCGGCATGCCCTTCGTGGCGCTGTTCGGTTAGCGCTAGGAAAGCATCTTCAAGGGAATTTGCCTTTGTTTGGATTAAGAGTTCCGGACTAGTTCCTTTTCCGACAATGTGACCGTGGTCGAGAACGATGATCGTATCCGCATTGACTACCTCACCAACAAGATGGGTGGCCCAAACGACGGATAGTCCACGATCACGTGCGAGAGCAAAAACCGTTTCAACCAATTCTTTCCGGCTTTTAGGATCGAGCCCTTGCGTCGGTTCATCGAGCAATAAAAGTGCTGGATCTGTCATCAAGGCGCGGGCCAATTCGACGCGTCGTTTCATACCGCCTGACAATTGACGGCATGGCTTTTTTGAAACATCACTCAGTCCAAATGTTTGAAGCCACTTATCGGCGCGTGCCGTTGCATCTTTTCGGGCAAGACCGTGAAGCCCTCCGTGAAAGATTAGATTTTGATGGGCCGTTAAATCCGGGTCCAACGCCGATTGCTGAAAGACAATGCCAAGCTGTTTAAGGGCGGCAACGGGCTCCTTCGCTATATCAATACCTAAAATCGATACCTGCCCGCTATCGGCAACGAATAATCCCGTTAGGATCTGGAATAAAGTAGTTTTGCCGGCGCCGTTTGGGCCCAATAATGCCGTCACCTGCCCAGCTTCAACGGAGAAACTTATCTCATTTAACGCCGTAAGCTTGCCGTAGCGCTTGACGAGACGATCAATTGATAAGGCTACGGTCATGAGGAGAATCTCTCATTATTCTAGATAGGTTGGAGCCTAAACAGGATTGCAATACAACAAAAGAGGTAAGATGATATTCGTCTGTTAAAGAGTCGGACTTTTCCCTTAATTGAAGGAACTCTGTCATGCGTTTTCTACCGCTCGTTTTCACTGGTTTTATTATTGGCTTGTCCGTGCCAGCCGCAGCAGGTGAAAAGCCGATTCGATTTTGGAACCTAACCGCAGAAACGATTGCAGAACTTTATATGGCACCTGCGGGAACGACTAATTTTGGCCCTAACCAATGCCTGAATGATAAGGACGGAACGGTAGAGACCGATGAAATGCTAACGGTAAAAGATATTCAGCCAGGCAAATATGATCTAAAAATAAAGGATGTTTCAGGCCGCACCTGCCTTATCAAATCGGTAACCGTTAAGCCCCACGAAAATTTCTCTGTTGGAGAAAAGCAATTGAAGGACTGCACCAAATAAGCGGTTAATTACTTCCCTTTGCAATTTGTATCCCGATCTGAAAGTCCTAACGTATCGAGGACAGAGTTTTCATGCAAAAATCCTTCGATAGGTGCCATCGCAATCACGGCATCGGCAGTATGTAACATTATGGGCTGACGCAATTGATGATCCCATGACCGAAAGGATCCTGGAATCCCCTTCGTCATCTCGATATCGATCTTGCCCGATAAGAGCGCGGCACTAATGGCTGGTCCTGTATAAGCCTTAGCACGGGCAACGGCCTCTGCGGCGGCTTTAACGGCTACCCAAGCACTCCAATCCATATCGCTCATGGGACGGCCGGAATCGCGCTCGAACCGATGATTAACCTGAGGAGCGCCATAGCGTTCTGCTGCGCGATGCCAAGCGGAGGCTTCAAGCCCCTCACTGCCGATAACAGGCCTCGGCTTGATCTGACGAAATTCAACAAACCGACCGAAATCGCCCGTCGTATCGGCTACAAAAATCACATCATAGTCGCTGTCGCCTGTCATTAAGGCGGTTGAATTTTCTTCGCGCTTGCGTGGATCGTTACCCGCGATGAAAGGCTTTGTATCGACAATTTTGGCTCCAAATTTTTTGGCCGATGCCGCAAAATTTTTAGCTAATTCTTGGTCTTCTGGCTCTGGGCCAATCAAGGTCAAAACCCGCTTCCAATTTTTGCGAACGATCATTTGTGCAAGCGCATCGCTATAATCAGATTGACTTGGGATCGTATGAAAGAGCGCTGTACCGCAAAGTGTGCGTCGTATTTCATCGCTGGTGTCACGAATATTGATCAAAGCAAGGGTGTCGGGCTGAACGGACTTCGCTGCAATCATAAGGTCGTCGTGAGGCAAATCCAAAAGTACAAGCGCGGGCGAGCTGCTGGCCAAATTCGCAAGGTCCTTCGCAAGATCAGCATCCGCATCCACCGTGTGATGTTCTAGAATAAAGTGAACATTGGCGGCGCGCCCTAATGCGGCAACATCCTTCAGGCCTAATTCAGCACCCGCTATAGGCGGCTTATTTTCAACACGAATAACGCCGTCCGTTTGCGGCGGAGGATCATAAAACGGATCCTCTGCACGGTCGATGTAAACAATACGAATATCACGGGGCGGTTCGGACTGAGCCAATGCCGGAGCAAGCGAAAGAAGTAACGCAGCAAATGCGAACAGGACCTTATTCATCAATCAAGATCCCATAGGGTACGATACCAACGGGCACGGATTTCAGTACCTTGCCGCTCGATGTATCAATGATCGAGAGATCATCAGAGAGCCCATTGGCGACATAGAGTTTTTTCTCATCTTTTGTAAGACGTAAGCCCCATGGACGTTTGCCGACTAAAATATAGTCGGACACAGCGCGCTTTGCCACATCAACGACAGCGATATGATTGGCTCGACCTAATGCGGCGTAGAGCGTCTTGCCACTAGCCGTCATTGTAATATCAACCGGCGTTACTTCTTCTTTGCGCATGCCTTTCGGCTGAAATTCGACACGACCAATCTCTGTTAGAGTTGCCGTATCTATAATTTCAACAAGCCCTGACATTTCACACGAAACCCATAATTCCTTGCCATCCGGCGTTAAAGCAAATCGGCGCGGCCGTGTTGCGGTAATAATATCCTTAACAACCTTTTGCGTTGCTACATCGATGACATGAACGAGGTTGGCCGCTTCTGACGTTACAAAAACAAGCTTGCCGTCAGGCGTTACGAGCACGCCTTCGGGCTCCGGCCCCGTAGGAAAATGGCCTTTCACTTGCCCTGTTTCGATATCGATTAAAGTTGCTTCTGAATCATCCTCGTTCGAAATATACAAATCTTTCCCATTGGGATGCAGATCAAATGTTTCTGGATCCGGAATATCACGGAAGCGCTTCACTAGTTTTTGAGTTGTTACATCATAAAGCGCGATCGTATTATCGCTGCCGCAAGCGACAACGATTTTAGTATGATCAGGCGTGAAGCGCATTCCGCGTGGCCGCGCACAGGTCTTGATTTGTTTAATAACTGTATCGCTTTGATCGAGTACTGTTAGCTGGCTAGAGCGCTCATTGCTTACAAATACCAGACCGGATCCGGCATAAGTGGTATTCGAGGTACTCAGTCCGATTATCGATAGGGCGAGCGCAGCTAAACAAGTTTTATATAATTCTTTCATACGCTTAATCCCTAAAGATGCCCGATCGATTGCATTAATGTAAGCCTAACACGCGAGCCGTCAGTTCCTCAACCGCTGATGCGACCGCCTCCGGCGCATCGAGGGCTAGCTGATGACCGCTTTGCGCAACGGCTATGGGTGGTGGAGCTCCAATGGATTGGGCCAATTCGGTATGCATAGCCAACCATGCGCGTTCCATGCGCCCGTCAGGATACGATCCATCCCATTCGCGATTGCCGTGCAGGAGTATGAGCGATGGGAGATGAGGATATCCAGCCGCTTTAACTTCAGCAGCATCGAGCAACATCCAACGCATTTCCTTGACCATAAAAATGCGGGCGGTATCACTTCCTGCAAGATACATTGCCCGCGCATGAAGCGACTGTGGAAGCGCATAGGTTGCGGCAAAACTGGCGGTTCGTCCAAGAATTAAATTGGGTTCTGTAGGCACTTCAACTCCAGCCTCAACGAACCGAGTAAATTGATCAGGGTGCATAGGATCAAGCAGAATCAAGCCTGCGACATCGGAAGGAAAGCGGAATGCATAATGGAGTGCCATCATTCCGCCAAAGGAATGTCCAACTAGAATTAAGGGCCTTTGAAGATCAGCTTTGGCAATAAGTTCGTGCAAATCATCGGTTATATTGGCGGCTGTACGGCTGCGAGGAGTGGACTGGCTGAAGCCAGCACCAGCGCGATCATAGGCGCAGACGCGATGATGCCTAGCAATCAGTGGCTGCGCCAAGGTCCAATCCAGATAATTGCCGCCAAGGCCGGCTTCAAGAATTATCGTTGGTTGGCCTTCTCCCGTACAAACTAAATGTAATGCCGTATCAGAAATTGGGAAAATTTCACCCGGCGGATCAAATTTGGTTTCTCCATAGGCCGTTGATTTGCCGAGTAATATTAAACTAAATAGAAGGATCATTCGTACGGCAGAGCGAGCGTCAAAAAATGCGCTATGATAATCTCTAGCAGAGTGAGTAAAGTATAGCATCATACGCACCATGCTAATCTGTTTGTGAAGAAATGGGCAGTAAAAATGAGTTTCATATCGGCTAAAAAATTAAGCACCAGCTTAGCGTCGTCGGCCATATTAACGGTCATGCTGGCTTTGGCCGCTGACGGCTTTTCGACCAAGGAAGCTTGGGCCGATCAATCCGCATGTCCTGACATCGGTCACCGCTATGATATGACAAAATCCTACATTAGCTCAATCGAGCTTAATGGTATTTTGTTCAATGCTAGCGAGAACGGCTGCGACGATTTGGCCAAAACTCTTTTAAAGAATGGTGCCTCTTTGCAAGCCCGCGACCGTGAAGCGAACACACCTTTGTCACGTGCAGCACGTGCCGGCCATGCTTCGCTTGTTGAGCTTTATGCGACGAACGGCGGTGAATTGGATGAGCGTAATCTAAAGGGCTCTACGCCACTATTTTTAGCCGTTGAGAATAATCGCACCGCCATCGTCGAAATTCTACTTCGCTTGGGTGCTAAGCCGGATATTCCCGGCCGTTCTCAACTTACACCACTGGCAGCAGCGGCCTTTAACGGGAATGCAAAAATTGCTGACATTCTTGTAAGTAAAGGTGCGGATCCAAATGCATCCGACTCGACGGGTAAGACGCCTATTCTTTACGCCGCCGCTCGCGGCTTTCAGCCGATTGTGGAACGACTTCTAAAAGCGGGTGTCGATATTAATACCCGGTATGGCAATCAACTCACTGTATTGATGTGGGCGGCGGGACACGCCAATGACGTGCCCGACGATGATGGTATCGCGTTGGTTGAGTATCTCGTTGACCATGGCGCCAAGGTAAATGATGTCGATGACCGCGGTCACGATGCCGTGATGATAGCGGCCGAACTCGGCCACGCTGGAATTGTTCGTGCATTGCTTAAAAAAGGCGGCGTAACTCAGCGCGCTGATGCGTCTGGCAAAACAGCCATAGATTTCGCCCCCGATGAAGAAACGAAATTGGCTCTAACCGGCAAATAGCCTGCGTCGATTAAAGACCAGCTATATATTTGGATAGGGCTGCAATGTCGCTGTCGCTGTAGGATTTCAGCAACGTGACCATCCAAGCATTATTGGCGCGAGCACCAGAGCGGAATTCATTCATCGTTTTCAGCATATAGGCTTCTGATTGGCCCGCGATACGAGGAATCGTGCTGTCCCCTAAATAGCCTGACAAATGGCAACCTTCGCACTGGGCTGACGAGGCAACGGTTTGGGCCTGAGAAGCCGTCGCGGCATCGGCTGATTTTTGTTGCAAATTGGTCCAAGGCTTTTCTGAGAAATATTTTGCAAGTTCTTGCATGTCGGATTTTTCGAGCCCAGCAGCAATGCCCGACATGATCTCGTTTTTACGATCACCGCGTTTTAGATCGCGCAATTGTAGATAAAGATAGCCTTCTTTTTGTCCCCAAATAACCGGAATTTCTGGCGATACGGGCTTACCATTTTCACCATGGCATCCCGCGCATATGGCTGCCTTTTCTTCAATGGATTGGGCTGTTGCCATTTGAATTGAAAATGCAACCATCGCCGCCGCAAGAACCACCGAAGAAATGCGCATTTTTATCACTCCGAAACTTATCGTATCATTGGCTTACCAAAAAGGCGGGACCGTTAGGCCCCGCCTTTTACTAATCTGCGTTATTCACGCTGGCAACTAGGATCAATCAGCCGTGAAGGCAATGATCGAGTTACCACGCTTGGAGTCGACCTGTGCGTTACCGCCAGCGGCCACAACGACATACTGCTTGCCATCGACCGTATAGGACGAAGGAGGTGCGTTAACACCAGCACCTGCCTGGAACTTCCAGAGCGCTGCACCCGTTTCAGCATCGAAAGCTTCGAACTGGCCGTTGCTTTCGCCGGTGAATACGAGGCCGCCAGCAGTTGCCAAGATGCCGCCGATCATTGGCTGCTGGGTCTTAACCTGCCACTTGATTTTGCCTGTGTTGTAATCAACAGCCGTCACATTACCCCATTGTTCTTCGGTTGGGATAATTTTGAAGGCGCCACCGAGCCAGAGCTTACCAGCTGGATAGGCTGAGCTTTCAACATGGTAGGTCATTGGCTGATGCAGGTTGATCGCATAAGCAAGGCCGAGCGTTGGGTTTGTTGCAAGAGGCGACCATTCAACACCACCATTGGCGCCTGGAAGCATGCGTGCGCCGTCCTTGGTTGGAAGGACCCACATGTTTTCTTGAGGAACCATAGCTTCCGAGAAACGGATCAAGCTGCAGTCCTTGGCGTCATGGACATAGATGTGTCCGGTCTTGCCGCCATGGATAACGGCCTTCATTGGCTTGCCGTCTTTACCAGCCGCGTTCACGATGGCTGGTGGGCTGACGGCGTCAAGATCCCAAACGTCATGGGCGATGTATTGGAAATGGCAAACATATTTGCCGGTTTCCAAGTCAACCGAGACGAGCGAGTCGGTGTAAAGATTGTCGCCGGGACGTAGCGAACCATCGAGGTCAGGCGAAGGATTGCCGACGACGAAGTAGATACGATTCGTTTCGAGGTCGACAGCAGGGTTTTGCCATACGCCACCACCAAGGGTTTTGTAGGGGTCGCCAATTTTTGCAAGCGCTGCCTTTTCTGCGGCGATGTCGCGATGCATGTCGCGGCCTGTTGCATCATTGGTTGCCCAAACGCCAACTGAGCTTTCTGGAACAGTGTTGAACGTCCAGAGATTCTTGCCGGTCTTGGCATCGAATGCCTTCACGAAGCCGCGAATACCGTATTCGCCACCATTGGTGCCGACAAGGATTTTGCCCTTAACAGCCGTTGGAGCCATCGTTTCGCTGTAGCCGAGTTCAGGGTCAGCAACTTGGGTTTCCCAAACTTGCTTGCCGGTCTTAGCGTCAAGTGCAACTAGCTTTGCATCGAGCGTCGCAAGATAAACCATATCTTCATAAACCGCGACGCCGCGATTGTTTGGGCCGCAGCAATAGGTCGTTATTGGACCAAGCTTTTGCTTATAGTGCCAAAGCTCTTCACCCGTGCGAGCATCAAGGGCGTACACATGGTCGAATGCGGTCGTGACATACATCACGCCATTGACGACAATTGGGGATGTTTCCATCGTATCCTTAACTTCGGTCTGGAAAACCCAAGCCGGACGAAGCTTAGAAACATTGCCGACATTGATTTGCTTGTTTGGGAAATAACGCGACTGCGTGTAATCCCCGTTGGTGTGCAAGAAGTTATTGCCGTCGCCGCCTGCGCGGTTGAGCAAATCCTGCGTGACCGTATTCATGTTACCGAACTTTGTTGCATTCTTAATTTCTTCGGCAGCAGACGCGGACGTTGAAATTACAGCAATGCTGGCGATCAGCGCTGCAGCGCCAACAAGCCACTTACCTGTCTTGTGTGATGTCATGTCCATCCCCCCAGTTTGAAGTATCTTCGGAATTTTCTTAAAAATAAACTTTTCCGGAGCTAATTGGTCTAACGAATCCTGAAAACTGTCAATACCGTGATCATCCCATCTTTTACTACTTAAGTCTAATAGGGTATCGCTTGACATGAATGCTTCATAAATTTCACAGTTTCTGATGGAAATAAGGGTTACGTATCGGTAAAGTTTCTGCGTAAGTTACTAAAAAATAATAACAAATAATAAAGTAGCCAAAATTAGGGGGAACACACATGACAGATATTAACGCCGCGGGTCTCGGCCTGCTCGACCGGTCTAGAACGGTCGCTCAACCGGGATTCAATCGGTGGTTGGTGCCGCCCGCCGCCCTCGCGATTCACTTATGTATCGGCATGGCCTATGGCTTCTCGGTGTTCTGGCT
>DAIOVR010000053.1:0-14634 GCA_036758905.1 Beijerinckiaceae bacterium
CGCGAAGGTGGCCGCACCGTTGGTGCAGGTGTCGTTGCAAGCATCATTGCTTGATATTGGCATAAGCGATTGATTTTGAAGGGCGTCCCCAAGGGGCGCCCTTTTTCGTTGCAAATCTTCTTGCCTTTGGCTCGTACCTTTGGCATGAGAAGCGCGTGTGAGGCGGTTAAACGCCATCGCCGATAGGGGCTTAGCTCAGCTGGTTAGAGCGGCGGTCTCCAAAACCGCAGGTCGAGAGTTCGATTCCCTCAGCCCCTGCCATTTTTTCAAAAGCCCTGGCGCCAGCGCTGGGGCTTTTGTTTTGAAAGTGAGCTCCAGTCAGCCTTGACCGGTTCCAGCTTTCCGCCTATAGAGTCGCGCTTTCCACGACATGATTGAGGTGACAGCGGTTTTGCGGGTCACGGCGTCATGCGCGGAAGCTGAATATTAATCCCGGGGTAAACGATGGCCGGCTCTTCTTCTAACCGCTTTTCGCTAATGCACTTTATTAATGACGTGCGTTCGGAGACGAAAAAGGTGACTTGGCCAACCCGCAAGGAAACGCTGGTGACCACGGCCATGGTGTTTGTCATGGTCATCGTCGCAAGCGCCTTTTTCTTGCTCTCGGATATGGTAATCCACTGGGCCGTTGGCCTCGTGCTTGGCTTCGGCCGCTAGGAATTTCGGATAATGGCCAATCGTTGGTATATCGTTCACGCTTATTCGAATTTTGAGAACAAGGTGGCGCAGTCGATCCGGGACCAGGCGGTCCAGCGGAACCTCGCCGACAAGTTCGAAGAAGTCATGGTCCCGACCGAAAAGGTCGTGGAAGTGCGCCGTGGCCGCAAGGTCGATACAGAACGCAAGTTTTTCCCCGGCTACGTGCTGGTTAAGTGCGATCTGACCGATGATGTCTATCATTTGATCAAGAATACTCCGAAAGTGACGGGTTTTCTGGGTCAAGACAACAAGCCGATGCCGATTTCCGACCGTGAGGCGGAGCGCATCAAGGGGCAGGTGGCTGAGGGCGTTGATCGTCCGAAGTCGTCGATCAGCTTCGAAGTGGGCGAGAATGTTCGCGTTGCCGATGGTCCGTTCGCATCCTTCAGCGGTGTGGTCGAGGAAGTCGACGAGGCACGCGCCCGTCTCAAGGTGGCCGTGTCGATCTTCGGTCGCGCGACGCCGGTCGAATTGGAATATGGTCAGGTCGAAAAGGTCTGACGATAGAGGGGTAGGGCGTCTCGCTCTACTTAATAGCAGTGTGGCAGGGAGTTTTTGAGGCTTTGCCGGCTTCAAAACAAAACCCGGACCACGCACCATAAACCGCCCGAGGCACCCAATTGGGTTCCCTAAGGCAAAAAGGAGAATGGATAATGGCAAAGAAGATCGCGGGTTACGTGAAGCTTCAGGTTCCGGCAGGTGCCGCGAACCCGTCGCCTCCAATTGGTCCAGCGCTTGGTCAGCGCGGATTGAACATCATGGAATTCTGCAAGGCGTTTAACGCCAAGACAGCGCAGATGGAGAAGGGTACGCCGATTCCGGTGGTAATCACCGCCTATCAGGATCGTTCCTTCACCTTCGAGACCAAGCTTCCTCCGGTTTCCTTCTATCTCAAGAAGGCATCTGGCATCGCCAAGGGGCACACGACGACGGGCCGCGGGACGATCGGCAAGATCACCCAAGCCCAGATCAATGAGATCGCTAAGGCAAAGATGCCTGATCTTAACTGCTCCACCGTCGAGGCTGCGGCCGCGATGATCACTGGTTCTGCCCGCTCGATGGGCCTTGAGATCGTAGGTTAATCGCCATGTCAAAATCAAAGAGAGTAGTGGCGGGTGCCGCCGGTATCGAACGCACGAAGCTGTATTCGCTTGATGAGGCTGTGAAGCTCGTCAAGGAAAAGGCAACGGCCAAATTTGACGAAACCATTGAAGTAGCCATGAATCTGGGCGTTGACCCACGCCATGCGGACCAGATGGTTCGTGGCGTGTGCATTCTGCCAAACGGTTCGGGCCGTACGCTTCGCGTCGGCGTGTTCGCACGCGGCGCAAAGGCTGACGAAGCCAAGGCTGCAGGCGCTGACGTTGTTGGCGCTGAAGATCTTGTCGAGATCGTCAATGGCGGCAAGATCGACTTCGATCGCTGCATTGCAACCCCTGACATGATGCCTCTCGTCGGTCGTCTCGGTAAGGTGCTCGGCCCACGCGGCATGATGCCAAACCCGAAGGTTGGCACCGTGACCATGGACATCGCCGGCGCTGTTGCAGCGGCCAAGGGCGGCTCGGTTGAGTTCCGCGTTGAAAAGGCAGGTATCGTGCATGCCGGTATCGGCAAGGCCTCGTTCTCGGCTGAAAAGCTCTCCGAGAACATCAAGGCTTTCGTTGACTCGGTTGCCAAGGCAAAGCCAGCGGGCTCGAAGGGCACCTATCTCGAGCGCATCGCGATTTCATCGTCGATGGGCCCAGGCGTAAAGGTTGATCTGTCGACGGTTACCGGCGCCTGATTTCCTTCGTCCTTTATCAGATTAAACAGGCCCCGAAGTCATTTCGGGGCCTGTTTCTTTTTGGGGCTATGCGGAGATGTCGGGGGTCCATTGCCAAAATTTTGGCATTTGGGGCTTGGCATTCGAAACGAACCGGTCTAAGGAGACCCTTCGATATGCGTGATAGGCGCAATCCGTCAGGAGAGCGCCAAAACCCGCATGGCCTTAAAACCATGCGATCGATTGGCCGACAGGCAAGGGGGAAACTTCTTGTCCGCGTCGGCTATATCCTGTCCGAGACTGCAGGTGGGCGCTTCAAAAGAGCAATCTTTCGAAGGTTCCTTAATTCGAATGGACCTGCATAGACGGAGAAAACCAGTTTCGTGGCAAGGATTTATCTCCTTTGCTGAAAACGGTTTGAACCAGCTACCGGGCGCCGGGCATCAGCCGGGCCTACCGGGGACAGACGCGTCGGAAGCGCCGATAGGCGAGTGCTTGGTCACTCTATCTTATCGGCTTTGTGCAACCGGCGGGACATTTGTCCCCGCCAACCGGAGAGAGCCCCGTGGATAAAGCGGCAAAAACTGAGCTCGTCGGCACGTTGAACGGTATTTTCAATACCACCAGCGTCGTTGTCGTTGCTCATTATTCTGGTCTCACGGTCGCCCAGATGCAGGATCTGCGTAAGCAGATGGCTGCGGAAGGCGCCACTGTGAAGGTCACGAAAAACCGCCTGGCCAAAATTGCTCTCGAAGGCACGCAGATTGCTTCGGTTGGATCCCTTCTGAAGGGCCCAACATTGCTGGCTTACTCCAGCGATCCTGTTGCAGCTGCAAAGGTCGCCGTCAATTTCGCCAAGACCAACGACAAGCTCGTTATTCTCGGCGGCGCGATGGGCGCGACCACTCTGAACGTTGACGGTGTCAAGGCGCTCGCCACGATGCCATCTCTCGACGAACTGCGCGCGAAGCTCGTTGGCCTCATCCAGGCTCCAGCGACCAAGATTGCTCAGCTCTCGACCGCGCCGGCTGCAAAGCTCGCACGGGTGTTCGGAGCCTATGCCAAGAGAGATGCGGCCTAAGGCCCATTACCCATAACAACTGGTTTAAACCTACATCTAAAAGGACACTAACATGGCCGATCTCAACAAGCTCGTTGACGAACTTTCGTCGTTGACCGTTCTCGAAGCCGCTGAACTTGCTAAGCTTCTCGAAGAGAAGTGGGGCGTTTCTGCTGCTGCCGCTGTTGCTGTTGCTGCAGCTCCTGCTGCTGGCGGTGGCGCTGCTGCCGCTGCTGAAGAACAGACCGAATTCACGGTTGTTCTCGCATCCGCAGGCGACAAGAAGATTGAAGTGATTAAGGAAGTCCGTGCGATCACGGGTCTTGGCTTGAAGGAAGCTAAGGATCTCGTTGAAGCGGCTCCAAAGCCACTCAAGGAAGGCGTCTCGAAGGACGAAGCTGGCAAGATCAAGGAAACCCTTGAGAAGGTTGGCGCGAAGATCGAGCTTAAGTAATCGGGCTTTTGGTGCTCAGCTTGTCCGCCATGCGGCGGTTTGTTCTGACCCAATAGCGTTGAAAAAAGCGGTCCCGGGGGGATTTTTCCCCCGGGACCGTGTCGTTGTCGACAAAAGCCTTTAAAGGGCCATCTTTGTCGGCTTTTGAGATGGATATCTTTTTGTCAGCGGAATTGGCCGCTGCCGGTCGCGCCGAAAAGTCGGGCGCGGGGCAGGCGGAATTCCCTAGAAGCGAGGAACGAAATGGCTCAGACCTTCACCGGACGGAAGCGTGTGCGCAAGTTCTTCGGGCATATCCGCGAAGTAGCGGTTATGCCGAACCTCATCGAGGTTCAGAAGGCCTCCTATGATCAGTTTCTCCAGGTTGAGGAACCAGTAGGTGGCCGGATCGAGGACGGCCTTCAGGCAGTATTTAAGTCGGTATTCCCCATTGGTGATTTTTCCGGCGCCTCGCTTCTTGAATTTGTGAAGTATACCTTCGAGTCTCCGAAATACGACGTTGACGAATGCCGTCAGCGCGGCATGACTTATGCTGCGCCGCTCAAGGTAACGCTTCGTCTCATCGTGTTTGATATTGACATCGACACCGGCGCGAAGTCGGTCAAGGACATCAAGGAACAGGACGTTTACATGGGCGATATGCCGCTCATGACCATGAACGGCACCTTTATCGTCAATGGCACCGAGCGTGTTATCGTTTCGCAGATGCATCGTTCGCCTGGCGTGTTCTTCGATCACGACAAGGGCAAGACCCATTCCTCGGGCAAGTTGCTGTTCGCCGCTCGTATCATTCCTTATCGCGGCTCATGGCTCGATATCGAATTCGATGCGAAGGATGTCGTCTACGCACGTATCGATCGCCGTCGTAAGCTGCCAGTTACCACGCTGCTTTATGCGCTTGGTCTTGATGGCGAAACCATTCTTTCGACCTTCTACAACAATGTTGTCTATTCCCGCTCGAAGGACGCGTGGCGCGTGCCTTACAGTGCAGACCGCATGAAGGGCATGAAGGCTGCGACCGATTTGATCGACGCCGACACCGGACAGGTCGTTCTCGAAGCGGGCAAGAAATTGACCCAGCGTTCGGCCAAGATGATTGCCGAGAAGGGCACCAAGTTCCTCCTCGCCACCGATGAAGATCTCTATGGCCAATATATCGGCGAAGATTTGGTGAGCCCAGAAACGGGTGAGATCTTCGCAGAAGCTGGCGATGAAATCACGGACAAGGTTTTGAAGACGCTTGCAGACGCAGGCTTCACCGATGTTCCTGTGCTTGATATCGATCACGTCAATATCGGACCTTACATCCGCAACACGCTTGCGGTTGATAAGAACTCCTCTCGTGAAGAAGCGCTGTTCGATATTTACCGCGTGATGCGTCCAGGTGAGCCGCCAACGATTGATACGGCGGAAAACATGTTCCAGTCGTTGTTCTTCGATTCAGAGCGTTATGACCTCTCCGCGGTCGGTCGCGTGAAGATGAACATGCGCATGGACCTCGATGCACCGGATACGACGCGTATCCTGCGTCGCGAAGATATCGTTGCCGTTGTTCGTGCGCTTGTTGAGTTGCGCGATGGGCGTGGCGAAATCGACGACATCGATAATCTCGGCAACCGTCGCGTACGTTCGGTTGGCGAGTTGATGGAAAACCAATATCGCTTGGGTCTTCTGCGCATGGAGCGCGCGATCAAGGAGCGTATGTCGTCGGTCGATATCGACACCGTCATGCCGCAAGATCTGATCAATGCGAAGCCAGCAGCAGCAGCTGTTCGTGAATTCTTCGGCTCGTCGCAGCTGTCGCAATTTATGGATCAGACGAACCCGCTTTCGGAAATCACGCATAAGCGTCGTCTTTCGGCGCTTGGACCTGGTGGTTTGACGCGTGAACGCGCAGGCTTCGAAGTCCGCGACGTGCATCCAACCCATTACGGTCGTATCTGCCCGATTGAAACGCCGGAAGGCCCGAATATCGGTCTGATCAATTCGCTCGCCACCTTTGCTCGCGTCAATAAATACGGCTTCATCGAGTCGCCTTATCGCAAGCTGAAAGACGGCAAGCTTACGGAAGAAGTCGTCTATATGTCGGCGATGGAAGAGTCGAAGCACTATGTGGCGCAGGCCAACGTGTCGATCGACAAGGATGGCAAGCTTGCTGACGATCTCGTGATCGTTCGTCACGCAGGCGATGTCATCGTCGTTCCGGTCGAAAAGGTCGACTATATGGACGTGTCGCCGAAGCAGCTGGTTTCGGTTGCCGCAGCGCTCATTCCGTTCCTTGAAAACGATGACGCGAACCGCGCGCTCATGGGCTCGAACATGCAACGTCAGGCCGTGCCATTGGTGCGTGCCGATGCGCCATTCGTTGGCACCGGCATGGAATCGATTGTGGCGCGTGATTCAGGTGCTGCTATCGGTGCACGTCGCGCGGGTATCGTTGATCAAGTCGATGCAACGCGTATCGTGGTTCGCGCTACCGATGATCTCGATCCATCGAAGGCAGGCGTTGATATTTATCGCTTGATGAAGTTCCAGCGTTCGAACCAATCAACCTGCATCAACCAAAAGCCTCTGGTGCAAGTGGGTGATATTGTTCGCAAGGGCGACATCATCGCTGACGGTCCGTCGACGGAATTCGGTGAATTGGCGCTCGGCCGCAACGTGCTCGTCGCGTTCATGCCTTGGAACGGCTACAACTTCGAAGATTCGATCCTGCTTTCCGAGCGTATCGCGAAGGAAGACACGTTCACCTCGATCCACATCGAGGAATTCGAAGTCATGGCGCGCGATACCAAGCTTGGCCCTGAAGAAATCACGCGTGATATTCCAAACGTATCGGAAGAAACGCTGAAGAACCTCGACGAAGCCGGTATCGTTTACATCGGCGCGGAAGTGGCAGCAGGCGATATTCTCGTCGGCAAGATCACGCCAAAGGGTGAAAGCCCAATGACGCCGGAAGAAAAGCTTCTGCGCGCCATCTTCGGTGAGAAGGCCTCTGACGTTCGCGACACCTCGCTCCGCGTGCCTCCGGGCGTGCAGGGCACCATCGTTGAAGTGCGCGTGTTCAACCGTCACGGCGTTGACAAGGACGAGCGCGCTCAGGCGATCGAGCGCGAAGAAATTGAACGTCTCGCCAAGGACCGTGACGACGAACTCGCGATCCTTGATCGCAACGTCTACACGCGTCTTGCAGAAATGCTCGTTGGTCAGGTCGGTATTGCAGGTCCAAAGACCTTCAAGAAAGACACCGTCATCGAGCGTGATGCGATGAATGGCCTGCCACGTTCGCAGTGGTGGACCTTTGCTGTTGCTGATGACGCGATCATGGGTGCGCTTGAAGCCATGCGCAAGCAGTATGACGACGCCAAGAAGAGCCTTGAACAGCGCTTCTTGAACAAGGTCGAAAAGCTGCAGCGTGGTGATGAATTGCCTCCTGGCGTGATGAAGATGGTTAAGGTCTTCGTTGCCGTGAAGCGCAAGATTCAGCCAGGCGATAAAATGGCCGGTCGCCATGGTAACAAGGGCGTTGTCTCGCGTATCGTCCCGATCGAAGACATGCCGTTCTTGGAAGATGGTACCCATGTCGATATCGTGCTCAACCCGTTGGGCGTGCCTTCGCGTATGAATGTCGGGCAGATCCTTGAAACCCATCTTGGATGGGCAGCAGCGGGTCTTGGCAAGCAGCTCGGCGAAGCAGTCGATGCCTATCGCAAGGACCACGACACCAAGGCGCTGAAGTCGAGCTTCACCAAGGTTTACGGCAAGGACGATACGGTCGACGCATTGGATAGCGACGGCTTGGTCGAGCTTGGCGAAAACCTTCGTCGTGGCGTTCCACTGGCAACGCCTGTGTTCGATGGTGCGAAGGAAGCCGATATTGAGCGCCTCTTGGAGCAGGCAGGATTGCATAAATCCGGTCAGGTCACGCTCTATGACGGTCGTACCGGCGAGCCATTCGATCGTCGCGTCACGGTTGGCTACATTTACATGCTGAAGCTGCATCACCTTGTCGACGACAAGATCCATGCTCGCTCGATCGGTCCTTACTCGCTTGTTACCCAGCAGCCATTGGGTGGTAAGGCGCAGTTCGGTGGTCAGCGCTTCGGGGAAATGGAAGTCTGGGCTCTGGAAGCTTACGGCGCCGCCTACACCTTGCAGGAAATGCTGACGGTGAAGTCGGACGACGTGGCCGGACGTACCAAGGTTTACGAATCCATCGTCCGCGGCGACGATACGTTCGAAAGCGGTATCCCAGAAAGCTTCAACGTTCTCGTGAAGGAAATGCGTTCGCTTGGTCTGAATGTCGAGCTCACCTCGACCTTGAAGCCAGTGGCTGAGTTACCTCCGTCTGAGGCGGCTGAATAAGGCATCTTTTGACCGGCGCGGTTCAGCGCCGGTCATTTTCCCATCCCGCCGCATCAGCGAGCGGATCCATGAATTTAATGTGGGTTAATCGGCGCGAAGCGCGCTAAAGCCCAAAACTGTAGGAGCCGGCGATGAATCAAGAGGTGATGAATCTCTTCAACCCCGTGGTCCAGCCTCAGACCTTCGATCATATCAAGATATCGATCGCTGCGCCTGATCAGATCCTTGCCTGGTCGTTTGGTGAAATCAAAAAGCCAGAAACGATCAATTACCGTACGTTCAAGCCAGAGCGTGACGGTCTCTTCTGCGCGCGTATCTTTGGACCAATCAAGGATTACGAATGCCTTTGCGGCAAGTACAAGCGCATGAAGTACAAGGGCGTCATCTGCGAGAAGTGCGGCGTGGAAGTCACGCTGTCGCGCGTTCGGCGCGAGCGCATGGGCCATATCGAATTGGCCGCTCCCGTTGCCCATATTTGGTTCTTGAAGTCGCTTCCATCGCGTATCGGCCTTCTGCTCGATATGGCGCTGAAGGACCTTGAGCGCATTCTCTATTTCGAAAACTATGTCGTGATCGAGCCGGGCCTTACCCCGCTTAAAGAGCGTCAATTGCTCTCGGAAGATGATTATCTCCGCGCGCAGGACGAATATGGTGAAGACAGCTTCACCGCACTCATCGGCGCCGAAGCCATTCGCGAAATTCTCCGTTCGCTCGATTTGGAAAAGACCGCAGCGGATCTGCGCCACGAGATTTCGGTTTCGACTTCCGAGTTGAAGCCTAAGAAGCTCGCCAAGCGGTTGAAGATCATCGAAGCGTTCATGATGTCCGGCAACAAGCCAGAATGGATGATCTTGACGGTTGTTCCGGTGATCCCGCCAGACCTTCGTCCGCTGGTTCCATTGGATGGTGGTCGTTTCGCGACCTCCGATTTGAACGATCTCTATCGCCGCGTGATCAACCGTAACAACCGTTTGAAGCGCCTCATCGAGCTTCGTGCGCCGGATATCATCATCCGTAACGAAAAGCGCATGTTGCAAGAGTCAGTCGATGCGTTGTTCGACAATGGCCGTCGCGGTCGCGTCATCACGGGTGCGAATAAGCGCCCATTGAAGTCGCTCGCCGACATGCTCAAGGGCAAGCAGGGCCGTTTCCGCCAGAACTTGCTCGGCAAGCGCGTCGATTACTCGGGTCGTTCGGTTATCGTCGTCGGTCCGGAATTGAAGCTTCATCAATGCGGCCTGCCGAAGAAGATGGCGCTCGAGCTCTTCAAGCCTTTCATCTATTCGCGTCTTGACGCGAAGGGCCTCTCGACGACCGTTAAGCAAGCCAAGAAGCTGGTTGAAAAAGAAAAGCCAGAAGTCTGGGATATCCTCGATGAGGTTATCCGCGAGCATCCAGTGATGCTGAACCGCGCACCGACGCTCCATCGTCTTGGTATTCAGGCATTCGAACCCGTGCTCGTTGAAGGCAAGGCTATTCAGCTTCATCCGCTCGTCTGCGCCGCATTTAACGCCGACTTCGACGGTGACCAGATGGCCGTGCACGTGCCGCTGTCGCTTGAAGCGCAGCTTGAAGCACGCGTGTTGATGATGTCGACCAACAACATCTTGCACCCTGCCAATGGTCAGCCGATCATTGTGCCATCGCAAGATATCGTTCTCGGCCTCTATTATCTCTCGCTGATGTCCGACAAGGAACCGGGTGAGGGCATGATGTTCGCCGATATGGGCGAAATCGAACACGCCATTGCCAACAAAGACATCACGCTCCACGCGAAGATCAAGTATCGCTACGAAGGCGTTGATGAGGCTGGCAAAACCTTCACGAAAATCTTCGATACGACTCCAGGCCGCGCCATGCTCGGTCAGTTGTTGCCAAAGAATGCGCGTATGACTTTCGACGTCGTCAACAAGCTGATGACGAAGAAGGAAATCTCGAACACGATCGATACCGTCTATCGTCACTGCGGTCAGAAAGAGACCGTGATCTTCTGCGATCGCATGATGCAGTTAGGCTTCGTCAACGCGTTCAAGGCTGGCATTTCGTTCGGTAAGGACGACATGGTTATCCCTGAAACCAAGCCGAAGATCGTTGGCGAGACCCGTGCGCTCGTGAAAGATTACGAGCAGCAATTCAATGACGGTCTGATCACGCAAGGCGAAAAGTACAACAAGGTTGTTGATGCTTGGGCCAAGTGCTCGGACAAGCTCGCGCAAGAAATGATGGGCCGCATCTCCGCCGTCCAGAAGGACGATACGGGCCGCACCAAGCCAATCAACTCGATCTACATGATGTCGCACTCCGGTGCGCGTGGTTCGCCAACGCAAATGCGTCAGCTGGCCGCGATGCGTGGTCTTATGGCCAAGCCATCGGGCGAGATCATTGAGACGCCGATCATCTCGAACTTTAAAGAAGGTCTCGACGTTCTCGAATACTTCAACTCGACCCACGGCGCTCGTAAGGGTCTTGCCGATACCGCGTTGAAGACCGCTAACTCGGGTTACCTCACGCGTCGTCTCGTCGACGTAGCGCAGGATTCGATCATCACGGTCCGTGATTGCGGCTCGGAAAACGGCATCAAGATGCGCGCCATTATTGACGCGGGTCAGATCGTTGCCTCCTTGGCCATCCGTATCTTGGGTCGCACGACCGCCGAAGACCTCATTGATCTTGAGGGCAAGGTGATCGTGGCTAAGGGCCAGATGATTGAGGAAAGCCATATCGACGCGATTAACGCTGCCGGTATCACGGAAGTGAAGATCCGTTCGGTTCTAACATGTGAAGCACCAAACGGCGTTTGCGGCACCTGCTATGGTCGCGATCTTGCCCGCGGTACGCCTGTCAATATGGGCGAGGCCGTTGGTGTTATCGCTGCTCAGTCGATCGGCGAGCCAGGCACGCAGCTCACCATGCGTACCTTCCACGTCGGTGGCGCGGCCAACATCGCGGACACGTCCTTCGTTGAAAGCAATTTCGACGGTAAGGTCGTGGTGCGTAACAGCAACATTGCACGCAATTCCGATGGCGACCTTATCGCCATGGGCCGCAACATCACGATTGCGATTGTTGGAGCGGACGGCACCGAGCGTGCCGCACATCGCATCCAATATGGCTCACGCCTTCGCGTCGCTGAGGGCGATACGATTAAGCGTGGTCAGCGTATTGCGGATTGGGATCCCTATACCCGTCCAATCGTCACGGAAGTCGACGGTATCATTCAATACGAAGATCTCGTTGAAAACGCGTCTGTGGTGGAAACGGCCGACGAGTCGACCGGTATTACGAAGCGTGTCGTTATCGATTACCGCGCCAATATGCGCTCGGCCGACTTGAAGCCAGCCATTCTGATCACGGATGCAAAGGGCAAGATCCTGAAGCTTCCACGTGGCGGTGAAGCCCGTTATCTGCTTCCGGTGGAAGCGGTTATCTCGGTCGATCCTGGTCACAAGATCAAGGCGGGCGATATTTTAGCCCGTATCCCGCTCGAAAGCGCCAAGACGCGCGACATCACCGGCGGTCTGCCGCGTGTTGCCGAACTGTTCGAAGCACGTCGTCCGAAGGAAGCTGCGATCATCGCTGAAACCTCCGGTACGATCCAATTCGGTCGCGATTACAAGAACAAGCGCCGTATTTCTCTCGTTCCACACGATGGTACCGATCCTGTCGAATACCTCGTTCCAAAGGGCAAGCACGTCTATCTTCAGGCGGGCGACGTCGTGGAAAAGGGCGATTACATTGTTGACGGCAACCCAGCGCCGCATGACATTCTGGCCATTAAGGGTGTCGAGGAGCTAGCAGCCTACCTCGTCAACGAAATCCAGGAAGTCTATCGTCTGCAGGGCGTGTCGATCAACGACAAGCATATCGAAGTGATCGTGCGTCAGATGCTGCAAAAGGTCGAAATCGACGAAATCGGCGATAGCGAGTTCTTGCACAATGAGCAGGTCGACAAGGTCGAAATGGATGAAGTCAACGTTAAGCTGATTGCCGATGGCAAGCGGCCAGCGAAGGGCCATCCGGTGCTCTTGGGTATCACCAAGGCGTCGCTCCAGACCCGTTCGTTCATCTCGGCAGCGTCGTTCCAAGAAACCACCCGCGTGCTCACGGAAGCAGCCGTCAATGGCAAGTCCGACGATCTCGCAGGCCTCAAGGAAAACGTCATTGTGGGCCGCCTGATCCCTGCGGGTACGGGCGCTACGATGTCCCGAATCCGTTCGATCGCGACTCGTCGCGACGAAATGATCGTGGCACAGAATACATCACAGGCGCCAAGCTCGGCGCCGCAGCTCGAAGGCCCAGCTGCCGCCGAATAAGGCAGCGGTCGGAGCTAATTTATCCCAACGGGGTCGCCAAAAGCGGCCCCGTTGCCATTTTTCCCTCTGAATTGGCTCAAGCTTGGCCGGGAAGGGGAAAAAATAAAGCCCAATCGTCACAAGATTGTTGCTTTTGGGGTTGACGACACATCGGGCCGCGTTTAGACAACGCGAACTTCGACGGTTGTCGGTGTCATTAGGTCTCTCGCCGCCAAGGCAATTGACCCAGGACGATCGAAACGCCGCCGTACCTCCACACTGCCTTCGCGCGAGCGAAGTCGACAATTTGGGGCCATGATCACGGGCAACTGTGGTCCTCTGGGAAGTTTCGCGCTCAACGGGCTTATGGTCCATTGGCGCGGATTTGTTTTGCGTTGGTGTGACGCGAAATTGGTTATGTTTTTCAACGGGATCCGGCTATTCGGATCCGATCTTGGGACTGGAACGAGCAAACGATGCCGACGATTAGCCAGCTCATCCGCAAGCCGCGGAGCCCTGTTAAGGCCCGGAACACGGTTCCGGCGCTTGAAGCCTGCCCGCAAAAGCGCGGCGTGTGCACACGTGTTTACACAACAACCCCGAAGAAGCCGAACTCGGCACTTCGTAAGGTTGCCAAGGTTCGCCTCACCAATGGGTTTGAGGTGATCGGTTATATTCCTGGCGAAGGCCACAACCTGCAAGAGCACTCTGTCGTCGCTATCCGCGGCGGCCGTGTGAAGGACTTGCCGGGCGTGCGCTATCACGTCATCCGCGGTGTCCTCGATACGCAGGGCGTCAAGAATCGTAAGCAGCGTCGTTCTAAGTACGGCGCGAAGCGTCCGAAGTAAGAGGCGAGCGAGAATGTCCCGTCGTCATAAAGCAGAGAAGCGCGAAGTTATTCCAGACGCCAAGTATGGCGATCTGATCGTCGCAAAATTCATGAACTCCGTCATGTATGACGGAAAGAAGTCGATTGCCGAGCAGATCGTCTATGGCGCGCTCGACATCGTCGAAGCGAAGCTGAAGTCCGATCCGTTGGCCGTGTTCAAGCAAGCGCTTGAAAACGTCGCTCCAGCGATCGAAGTTCGCTCCCGCCGCGTTGGTGGTGCGACCTATCAGGTTCCAGTCGAAGTTCGTTTCGATCGTCGTCAGGCGCTCGCTATTCGTTGGTTGATCACAGCGGCTCGTGCCCGCAACGACAAGACGATGGTTGATCGTTTGTCGGCTGAATTGATCGATGCGTCGAACAATCGTGGTAACGCCGTGAAGAAGCGTGAAGACACGCACCGGATGGCGGAAGCCAACCGCGCCTTCTCGCATTATCGCTGGTAATTTTTGTTTTAATTCTACGTCGAGGACTGACCCATGCCACGCACCCATGCCATTAAAGACTACCGGAATTTCGGTATTATGGCGCATATCGATGCCGGCAAGACGACGACGACCGAGCGTATCTTGTTCTATTCGGGCAAGTCGCACAAAATCGGCGAAGTCCACGACGGTGCTGCCACCATGGATTGGATGGAGCAGGAGCAGGAGCGTGGCATTACGATTACGTCGGCTGCCACGACGACGTTCTGGAACGATCATCGTTTGAACATCATCGACACCCCCGGACACGTGGACTTCACGATTGAAGTTGAGCGTTCGCTCCGCGTGCTCGACGGTGCGGTTTGTGTTCTCGACGGCAACCAAGGCGTTGAGCCTCAGACCGAAACGGTTTGGCGTCAGGCTGACAAGTACAATGTTCCTCGCGTCGTGTTCGTCAACAAGATGGACAAGACCGGCGCTGACTTCTTCAATTGCGTCGAAGAAATCGTTTCGCGCGTTGCTGGTAAGCCTGTCTGCATTCAGTTGCCGATTGGTGCCGAAAATACCTTCAAGGGCATCATCGATCTCGTTCGCATGAAGGCGGTTGTTTGGGACAATGAAAACCTCGGCGCAACGTTCCGCGACGAAGAAATTCCTGCTGATCTTTTGGAGCAGGCTAAAGAATACCGTC
>DAIOVR010000054.1:0-2478 GCA_036758905.1 Beijerinckiaceae bacterium
CGGGTAAAGGCGTATCTGAAATATATTCCGCAGGCGGACGTGTTTGATATTGCTGACGCAAATAGGCGGCGGCCAATTGCTCTGGTGACATGCGTGAAAGCAATTCACCTACCATGTCCTGCTCATTCGCTTCAGGCATGGGTGATGCTGCTGCCGCTTCCAAAATATGCGTGCGATTACGGGCATCAATTTCTTTAGCGGTTGGCGCGCCGCGGGTAATCGCCGTGACATTGGCAATGTCGAGCACACGAAGCGCAGCGGAATAGCGGCGCACAGGCACAATCAACACGCAAACACCTTTACGTCCCGCGCGACCCGTACGGCCTGAGCGATGCAAGAGCGTGTCGGGCTTTGAGGGTACATCGGCATGGATAACCAGATCGAGATTAGGCAAATCAATTCCGCGTGCGGCGACATCGGTTGCCACGCAGACGCGTGCGCGGCCATCGCGCATTGATTGTAGCGCATTGGTACGTTCCGATTGCGAGAGTTCACCCGATAGTGTCACAACGGCGAATCCACGATCCGCCAGCCGCGTGGTGAGTTGCTTCACCGCTTCGCGCGTGTGGCAAAACACGATCGCGCTGCCACTATCAAAATAGAGGAGCGTGTTAATGATCGCGTTTTCGCGCTCATGTGATTGAGCCACCACCATCTGATATTCGATATCGGCATGGCGCTCGCTCGCCGCATTGGCTGTTAACCGCAACGCATCGCGTTGATAGGTCTTGGCAAGCTCGGCAATCGAGCGGGGAACCGTTGCCGAAAACATCAAGGTACGCCGCTCTTCTGGCGTTGCCGCCAAAATAAATTCGAGGTCTTCGCGGAAGCCGAGATCAAGCATCTCATCGGCTTCATCAAGAACAACAGCGCGCAGATCGGTTAGATCAAGCGAGCCTCGCGTGATGTGATCGCGCAAGCGACCGGGCGTGCCCACCACAAGATGCGCGCCATTCTGCAAAGCGCGGCGCTCTTTCTGCATATCCATACCGCCGACACAGGAGGTCGTCACAACGCCGGCATCCGCATAAAGCCAGCCAAGCTCGCGCTGCACCTGCAACGCCAATTCGCGCGTTGGGGCAATAATGAGACCCAAAGGCCTACCCTTTGGTGGAAACTTCTGGGCCTTGCCGAGCAAAGTCGGCGCAATCGCCAGCCCGAAAGCCACCGTCTTGCCCGAGCCGGTTTGTGCCGAAACCAGCAGATCATGCCCCTCCGCATCCGCTTCCAACACGGCTGTTTGCACCGGTGTTAGCGTCTCATAGCCTTGTTTGGCCAAAGCGGAGGCCAAAGCAGGGTGAATGGCAGCCATGGCCGCGGGCGAAGTCTCAGAAAGGGAAGTCATGAATGAAAGCAGCCTTATAAAGCGCAAAAATGTAAGCGAAGGCGGCGTCTACTCGCGAAAAGCGCTCCACCTTCGTCTTATGATGGGTTTCAATATTCCAGTAGGCCGAAAATCACAACGACTTAATTTAAGCCTGCCATTCCAAGTGGCTTAACGGGGGGGCATCAGCCTTGGAAGGGTTATCGGGCGTTGCCTATCGGAATAATCTGTGAAACACTTTTAATCGTCGGACCCCGACCGTGTAGCGTTGAAGCGTTTAAGTACAATAAGCATACCGCACATAACAATCGCCACTGAGGCGTCACAGAACGCCCGGAATTTGGTAAACATTGGGAGGATTGCATGCTGGATAGTACGCCTGCTGGAAAGGCACAAATTTTTCTTGATTCATTTGGTGAAACGCTCGCCAAGGGCGACATTGACGCCGCGGTTAACCTCTTCGCAGAAGATTGTTATTGGCGGGATCTGGTTACCTTCACATGGAATATCAAAACCATGGAAGGGCGCGATCAGGTCCGCAATATGCTGAACCATTGCCTTGGCAGTGCTAAACCCAGCCATTGGCAAGTCTATGACAAAGAGCCCGCCTCTATTAACGGCAATATTACCGAAGCCTGGTTTACGTTTGAAACCGGCGTTGCACGCGGCTATGGCCTTATCCGTATTCGCGATGGCCTCATTTGGACCCTGCTCACCACGATGGTCGAGCTGAAAGGCTATGAAGAGCAATCCGGCTTCGCCCGCCCGCTTGGTGCCAAGCATGGTGTGAATGTTGGGGCTAAAACATGGAAAGAAGAGCGTGATGAAGAAGCCGCAACATTAGGCTATACCAAACAGCCTTATGTTGTGATCATTGGTGGCGGCCAAGGTGGTATCGCGCTCGGCGCACGGCTTCGTCAACTTGGCGTACCCACCATCATCATTGAAAAGAATGAGCGTCCGGGGGATAGCTGGCGTAAGCGCTATAAATCCCTCTGCCTGCATGATCCTGTTTGGTATGATCACCTGCCCTATATTGATTTTCCGAAAAACTGGCCGGTCTTTGCGCCGAAAGATAAGATCGGCGATTGGCTCGAAATGTACACGAAAGTGATGGAGCTCAATTACTGGACTAAAACAACCGCCAAATCAGC
>DAIOVR010000054.1:2578-12268 GCA_036758905.1 Beijerinckiaceae bacterium
GAGAACGGCGTGGATGTAACAATGATCCAGCGCTCGACAACCCATATTGTTCGCTCAGATAGTCTGATGGAAATCGGCCTCGGGGATCTTTATTCCGAGCGCGCCGTTCAATCGGGTATGTCCACAGGCAAAGCAGATTTGATATTCGCCTCGGTGCCTTATGCCATCCTGCATACGTTCCAAAAGCCCGTCTATGATAAAATCCGCGAGGTCGATGCGGAGTTTTACAAGGCGCTTGAAAAAGCCGGCTTCCAACTTGATTTCGGCGTCGATGATTCAGGTCTCTTTATGAAATATCTACGCCGTGGCTCAGGCTATTATATCGATATCGGCGCTTCGCAATTGATTATCGATGGCAAGATTAAACTCGTTGCCGGACAGGTTGATGAAATCACTGCAAATGGCGTTAAACTTTCCGATGGTAAAGAAGTGCCCGCCGATGTCATCGTCTATGCCACGGGATATGGCTCGATGAATGGTTGGCTTGCTGACCTTATCGATCAAAAGACCGCTGATAAAGTCGGTAAAGTCTGGGGCCTTGGTTCCAATACGCCTAAAGACCCCGGCCCATGGGAGGGCGAGCAACGCAATATGTGGAAGCCAACGCAACAGGAAAATCTTTGGTTGCATGGCGGTAATCTTCATCAATCGCGGCATTACTCGCAATTTCTCTCGCTGCAATTAAAGGCGCGTTATGAGGGTATACCGACGCCCGTTTACGGGCTTCAACCCTCCTATCATAAATCCTGATACGATTGATATCGTCAGCGATCCTAAAAACGGAAGCCCCGATCCAACCGATTGGGGCTTCTTTATTGTTTGAGCTTAATGATCAGTAGGAATTTACAAAACCGCCCGCCACAGCATGCAAAGATAAGATCCGAGAATTAAACAAAATTGCAATCACGTTTCCGAATAAATCGTCTTAATAAATGGCAGATGTCGTGCTGCTTGCTCAATTAAAAATTGGTTGAATGACGCCATGGTTGGACTCATCGACCGATCGCTACGGCTCACCGAATACCATTGTCGTCTGATCGGCATACCGCTTACGTCCAAAACAATCAGCCGTCCGAGTTCAAGCTCCATTGCAATAGTGTGGGCGGAAATAAAGGCAATACCGATACCCGCCATCACGGCTTGCTTAATGGTTTCGTTAGAGGTCATTTCGGCATGACGCCGTTCTGTCCATCCGACCACATCACTCATAAAAATATCGAGAGAGGACCGTGTCCCGGATCCCACTTCGCGGACAAGAAATGTCTCGGTTAACAATTCTTCTTTTGAAATGTTGTGACGTTGAGCGAGAGGATGATCGGGCGGCGCAATAATGACAAGCGGATGATCTCCGAAAATTTGCGCACGAACACTAAAGTCTCGTGGTGGACGGCCCATAAGCGCAATATCCACCTCATAGTCGCGAAGGGCATCAATCACCGCACCACGGTTTCCAACCGTCAATGAAATATTGACCCGTGGATGAAGGTCCCTGAATACGGCCATCAAGGTCGGAGCAAAATATTTGGCGGTTGAAACGGCGCCAATGCGTAATTGGCCGGCATTCGCCTCGCTAATTGTTTCAAGCTCTTCGAAGAGTTGCCGCAGCCGCACTTCGATATCTTGAGCGGCCCGAAGGGCTGCCTCACCGGCCTCCGTGGGACGCAACCCGCCTCGTCCGCGATCGAACAGGGAAACGCCTGTCTGGTCCTCAAGTTGTTGAAGTTGCAAGGTAACAGCAGGCCCGGTTAGGCCTAATTGCTCCGCTGCCGTCGAAATTTTGCCCGTTCGCCGGATGGCGAGGATGGAGTGAAGCTGTCGGATCGTGACGTTGCGCATGATTTAAAGTTAAAAAAATTTATCCTAAATGTAAATATTATAAATTTTACTAATTCTTAAAAATGACAAATATCAGCCTCGGTCGACGCAAATTGCCGCGAAAAGGGCAAGCGCGCAGCCAGGAGGACGCAATGAAGGGCATGCCGCTCAATGAATTTTTAACGGCCGATCTCGCCGATAGCGACGCGGTTGGTGCATCTGTCGCAGCGCTCGTGGAGCGTTTTGCCGAAGTGGCGGCAGAATTGCGGCTTGCGATCAATGAGGGCGCTCTGGGGGCTGCCTTCGGCGCCACACTTGCTTCCAACAACGCCGATGGCGATGATCAGAAGGCGCTCGACGTTCACGCCGATCATTTATTCATCAATGCCGCACGCGAGGCTGGTGCGGCCTATTATGCTTCCGAGGAACAAGCCAATCCGATCATTATTCGCGAAGGGAGCCCCATCTCGGTCGCGATTGATCCTCTCGATGGCTCATCCAATATCGATACCAACATATCGATCGGTACCATTTTTTCCGTACTTCCAAGCAAGGACACGGCAGAAGACACGTTTCTGCAACCGGGGACGGCACAGCTTGCAGCAGGCTTTTTCGTTTATGGTCCCCAATTAACCCTCGCATTGACCATCGGCCGAGGCACGTCGCTGTTTGTTTATTCTGAAAGACGTGGCCTGTTCTTGAAGGCTTATGACTCCGTTACGATCGATCACGACGCGAAGGAATTCGCCGTCAATATGTCGAATTATCGGCATTGGGACGATACGATGCGCCTTTATATTGATGATTGCCTTTCAGGCATGACGGGGCCGCGCGAAAAAGATTTTAACATGCGCTGGATCGCTTCGCTTGTGGCTGAAGCCTATCGCATCATGATCCGTGGTGGCATTTTCATCTATCCGCGCGACAATCGAAAGGGCTATGGGCTCGGTCGCCTTCGCCTTGTTTATGAGGCCAATCCGGTTGCTATGCTTATGGAGCAAGCGGGTGGCAGCGCCATCAATGGTGAGCAACGAATCCTCGATATTCGACCAACCAATTTGCACCAGCGTACGCCTTTGATTTTTGGTGCACGCCGTGAAGTCACAAAGATCGCACGGTATCATTCCGACCCTTCAGGCATTGCAAGTCGTCATCCCCTCTTTGGCAATCGTGGCCTATTCCGCTCTTAAGGACTAAACTATGTCGCGCAGTCATCCTATCATCGCCATCACCGGATCCTCAGGCGCCGGTACGACAACAGTTAAAGATACGTTTTCGAAAATCTTCCTCCGTGAAAAAGTAACGGCTGCCTTCATCGAAGGTGACGCATTTCATCGGTATGATCGCCATGCAATGAAGAAAAAAGTGGCCGAGGAAGAGGCAAACGGAAATTCGCATTTCACGCATTTCAATCCGGAAGCGAATGAGCTCGAGATTCTTCAATCGGTTTTTGAAAGCTATGGCAAATCCGGCGCCGGAAAAACGCGCCATTATGTGCATGATGATAGCGAGGCGGAACTATATGGCTCCCCTCCCGGCACGTTTACCGATTGGAAGGATATGCCTGAATCCGATCTGCTCTTTTACGAAGGGCTGCATGGTTGCGCGGTTACCGATAATGTCAATATCGCCAAACATGTTGATTTGAAAATCGGTGTGGTGCCTGTCATCAATCTGGAATGGATTCAAAAAATCCATCGTGACAAATCCATGCGTGGTTATTCCACCGAAGCGGTAACCGATACAATTTTACGGCGTATGCCAGATTATGCGCGCTATATTTGCCCGCAATTTTCCCATACCGATATTAACTTCCAGCGTGTTCCCACGGTGGATACATCCAACCCCTTTATCGCACGCTGGATTCCAACGCCCGCTGAATCCATGCTCGTGATCCGCTTCGCCAATCCGCGCGGTATCGATTTTCCTTATCTGCTTTCAATGCTCGGCGGATCATGGATGTCACGCGCCAACTCGATCGTTTGCGGTGGCGATAAGCTTGATATTGCAATGCAGCTTATCTTCACGCCCTTGATCAACAAATTGCTTGATATCAAGCGCCGCACCTCTTGATCGAAAAGGTAACTCTGATGAACCAGCACACTCTCCAAGGGGCAGCATCGCTCGCGCCTGAACACATCATGGCCAACGCGATACGCGCGCTTGCGATGGATGCGGTGCAAGCCGCCAATTCCGGCCATCCCGGCATGCCAATGGGCATGGCGGATGTTGCCACCGTCCTCTTTAATCGCTTTATCAATATTGACCCGCATGCCCCGCATTGGCCCGATCGGGATCGCTTTGTGCTGTCTGCTGGTCACGGTTCGATGTTGCAATATGCACTGCATCACCTTGTCGGCTATAAGGATATGGGCATTGAGGAATTGAAAAAATTCCGCAAGCTGGGAAGCCGCACGGCAGGCCATCCTGAATATGGCCATGCTGAGGGAATTGAAACGACGACAGGTCCCTTGGGACAGGGTATTGCGACAGCGGTTGGAATGGCCCTTGCGGAGCGCATGAAGGCGGCGCGTTTTGGCAAGGATCTCGTTGATCACTACACTTATGTGATAGCAGGCGATGGATGCTTGCAAGAAGGCATCAGCCATGAAGCGATTGATTTGGCCGGCCATCTTAAACTCAATCGTTTGATTGTGTTGTGGGATGATAACCGCATATCCATTGATGGGCCGACTTCGCTTTCCACCTCCATGGATCAAAAGACGCGGTTTAAGGCCGCCGGATGGGCGGTTCAATCGGTCGATGGCCATGATCGTGAAGCGGTTGCGGCTGCGATTGCTAAAGCCAAACAATCGAAAAAGCCAAGCCTCATTGCCTGTCATACGCTGATCGGAAAAGGCGCTCCAAACATGCAAGGGTCGGAAAAGACCCATGGTGCGCCTTTAGGAGCAACCGAGATTGCCGCTACCCGCGCGCATCTTGGTTGGACCCATGAGCCCTTTAACATTCCGCAATCTGTTTACGAATCATGGAGCGAAGTCGCCAAGCGCGGCGCAGCGGCACGTCAGGCGTGGGCGAAGCGCTTGGCTGTTTCAACCAAGCGCAATCGCTTTGAAGCAATGCTTGCGGGTGATGTTAGCTCAACTGTTCACAAAAAGCTCTCCGCCTTCATTAAAGAGCATCAATCAGCAGCGACAAAAGTTGCGACCCGTAAAGCTTCAGAAATGGCACTGGCCGTCATCAATGACGCCAGCACACTCACCATTGGTGGTTCGGCCGATTTGACCCATTCGAATCTCACCGTCACCAAGGGCCTCGAGTCGGTTGGTCCGGGCCGCTATAAAGGCCGTTATATCCATTACGGCATTCGCGAGCATGGCATGGCTGCCGCTATGAATGGCATCGCATTGCATGGCGGCTTTGTCCCCTATGGCGGTACGTTTTTGTGCTTCGCTGATTATGCCAAAGGTGCGATGCGTCTTTCAGCCTTGATGGGCCAACGCGTGATCTATGTGATGACCCACGATTCGATTGGCTTGGGCGAAGATGGCCCAACCCATCAACCCATAGAGCACCTCGCAATGTTGCGGGCTATGCCAAACATCAATGTCTTCCGTCCCTCTGATATTGTTGAAACGGGGGAAGCATGGCAGGCAGCCCTTGATGCGACATCGACACCGTCAGTGCTCGTTTTATCGCGTCAGGCCCTTCCAATGCAGCGCGAGAAAGCAGCACGCGAAAATCTCGTTGCCAAAGGCGCTTATGTTTTGCGGGAAGCGAGCGGTAAACGCGATGTAACGCTTCTGGCGACAGGCTCCGAAGTACAGTTGGCCGTTGCCGCTGCCGATCTTCTTGCAGCAAAAGGCGTGCAGGCTGCGGTCGTCTCAATGCCCTGCTGGGAAGCATTTGAAGCCCAAAGTGAAGACTATCGTGCAAAGACGCTCGGCTCCGCACCGCGTGTGGCGGTTGAGGCTGCGGCGCGCTTGGGATGGGACCGCTGGATCGGTGATCGCGGCGCTTTCGTTGGCATGAACAGTTTTGGTGCTTCTGCACCGGCGGAAGATCTCTATCGGCATTTTGGCATTACAGCGGAAGCTGTGGCCGATGCAGCGCTGCGTGTCAGCACTCACGCATAAGAACGATAAAAGCATACAAGAAAGCTTAACCGGAAACGCTCCTAGAAGAGGACAAGTTTAAATGGCCAGAATCACATTGCGGCAATTGCTCGATCACGCAGCCGAACACAGCTATGGCGTGCCCGCCTTCAACATCAACAATATGGAACAAGGCTTGGCCATTATGGAGGCGGCAAAAGCCACTGATGCACCCGTCATCATTCAAGCCTCGCGTGGTGCGCGTTCTTACGCCAATGACATCATGCTTGCGAAGATGATGGAAGCATTGGAACTCATGTATCCAACCATTCCCGTCTGCATCCACCAAGACCATGGCAATAATGTTGCCACCTGTCTCTCGGCCATTCAAAGCGGCTTCACCTCCGTGATGATGGATGGATCGTTGAAGGAAGATGCCAAGACACCAGCCGATTACACCTATAACGCCGCCATCACGGGTGAAGTCTCGCGCTTGGCTCACATGGTTGGTGCTTCCGTTGAAGGTGAACTCGGTTGCTTGGGTTCGCTTGAATCGGGCCATGGCGAGGCAGAAGATGGTCATGGCTTTGAAGGAAAGCTCGACCGTTCCATGTTGCTGACGGATCCAGAAGAAGCGGCTCGCTTTGTGGCAGAAACCGGCGTTGATGCCTTGGCCGTTGCCATTGGCACAAGCCATGGCGCGTATAAATTCACGCGTAAACCAACAGGTGATGTGCTAGCGATGGATGTGATCGAAAAGATCCATGCGCGTATCCCCAACACGCATATTGTGATGCATGGTTCATCTTCCGTGCCTGAGGAATGGCAAGCCGTATTCAACGCCAATGGCGGAGAAATGCGCGAGACCTATGGCGTTCCGGTTGAAGAAATCGTCCGTGGTATTAAGTTCGGCGTACGCAAAATTAATATCGATACCGATTTGCGCTTGGCGAGCACGGCAGAGTTCCGGCGCATCGCCAATACCAGCAAATCAGAATTTGATCCGCGCAAATTCTTGAAGCCTGCCATGGATGCAATGGCCAAAGTGTGCCGTGACCGTTTTGAGGCCTTCGGCACCGCGGGCCACGGCTCGAAAATCAAAGTGATCCCGATGAGCGAAATGGCAAAGCGTTATGCCAAGGGCGAACTCTCGCCAAAAGCATCCGTAGCAAAGGCTGCTTAATTTAAATTTTTTTCAAAAAGGATTGTAATCATGAATGATACTGGAAAATCCGAACTACGTGGTAAAGAGCGTTACCGCGCAGGCGTTTTGAAATATGCGCAGATGGGCTATTGGAACGGCGATTATGTTCCAAAGGATACCGATCTCATCGCGCTGTTTCGTATCACCCCACAAGATGGTGTTGACCCGATTGAAGCTGCCGCTGCCGTTGCTGGCGAAAGCTCAACCGCGACATGGACCGTTGTGTGGACGGATCGTCTAACCGCCGCTGATCAATATCGTGCGAAAGCCTATCGCGTTGATCCGGTTCCGGGCCAACCGGGTCAATATTTCTGCTATGTCGCTTATGATCTCATTTTGTTTGAAGAAGGCTCCATTGCCAACCTCACCGCCTCGATCATCGGTAACGTCTTCTCCTTCAAGCCACTCAAAGCCGCACGTCTTGAAGATATGCGCTTGCCTGTGGCTTATGTGAAAACCTTCAAAGGTCCACCAACGGGAATCGTTGTCGAACGCGAGCGCCTCGATAAATTCGGCAAGCCGTTGCTGGGTGCCACCACCAAGCCAAAGCTTGGCCTGTCGGGCAAGAATTATGGCCGTGTTGTCTATGAAGGCCTCAAGGGCGGATTAGATTTCATGAAGGATGACGAGAACATCAACTCGCAACCTTTCATGAGCTATCGCGACCGTTTCCTGTATTGCATGGAAGCCGTCAACAAGGCTTCTGCCGAAACGGGTGAAGTGAAAGGCCATTACCTCAACATCACCGCGGGTACGATGGAAGAAATGTATCGTCGCGCGGAATTTGCCAAAGAGCTTGGCTCCGTCATCGTGATGGTCGATTTGATCATCGGTTGGACGGCTACACAATCCATCGCCGAGTGGTGCCGCAACAATGATATGATCTTGCATATGCACCGCGCCGGTCATGGTACCTATACGCGTCAGAAGAACCATGGCATTTCTTTCCGCGTGATTGCGAAATGGCTCCGCCTTGCGGGCGTGGACCACCTTCACACGGGTACCGCCGTCGGCAAGCTCGAAGGCGATCCGATGACCGTGCAGGGCTATTACAATGTCTGCCGTGAATTGAAGAACGAAGTCGATCTGCAACGCGGTATCTTCTTCGAGCAAGATTGGGCCGATTTGAAAAAGGTTATGCCGGTTGCCTCTGGCGGTATTCATGCCGGACAGATGCATCAATTGCTCGATCTCTTCGGGGATGATGTTGTGTTGCAATTTGGTGGCGGCACCATCGGCCATCCGATGGGCATTCAAGCGGGCGCTCAAGCCAATCGCGTGGCGCTTGAAGCTATGGTGCTCGCGCGCAATGAAGGCCGCGACATCAAGAATGAAGGGCCAGAGATTCTCCGCGCCGCAGCCAAATGGTGCAAACCTTTGGAAGCAGCGCTCGATACCTGGGGCAATATCACCTTCAACTATGAATCAACCGACACGTCGGACTTCGTCCCGACGCTTGGCGTCATGTAATCGCCAACAGCAAAGGAAATTTAACCATGCGTATTACCCAAGGCTGTTTCTCCTTCCTGCCCGATCTCACCGACGAGCAAATTTCGGCTCAACTCGAATATTGCCTCAAAAACGAATGGGCCATCGGCATCGAATATACCGATGATCCGCATCCCCGTAACACCTATTGGGACATGTGGGGCCTGCCCATGTTCGACCTTAAGGACCCGAAGGGCGCGATGATGGAGTTGGATGAGTGCCGCAAAGCGCATTCGCAAAGCTATATCCGCATCAACGCGTTTGACTCGACACGCGGCTTTGAAACGGTTCGTATGTCGTTCATCGTCAACCGCCCGACCAAGGAAGCCCACTATGTGATGACCCGCACCGATGTGCGCGGCCGTACACAAAGCTATTCCTGGCAAAAAGCGGTTTAAGCTCCGCATAATCTGAGAGGATGACGGCCATGAATGCACAAGCTTCGATACCCCTAACGGTAGACCTTAAAGCGGAATACGAAGCCTCGGGCGTGGCCGACATCCTCAATGAACTCGAGAACGAACTTGTCGGCCTACATCCCGTCAAACAGCGCTTGCGTGAAATCGCGGCGCTGCTCATTGTCGAACGCGCGCGCAAAAGCATGGGCCTCTCGCATGAGCCGCCGACGCTGCATATGAGCTTCACAGGCAATCCCGGTACAGGTAAAACGACCCTTGCCTTGCGTATGGCGAATATTCTCCATCGCTTGGGCTATATCCGCAAAGGCCATCTCGTATCGGTAACGCGCGATGATCTTGTGGGCCAATATATCGGCCACACAGCACCAAAAACCAAAGAGGTCCTCAAGCGCGCTATGGGTGGCGTCTTGTTTATTGACGAGGCCTATTATCTCTATCGGCCCGATAATGAACGCGACTACGGACAAGAAGCGATCGAGATTCTCTTGCAAGTCATGGAAAACAACCGCGAGGATCTTGTGGTTATCCTTGCAGGTTATGCAGACCGGATGGAAATGTTCTTCCAATCCAATCCCGGTTTCCGCTCACGCATTGCGCATCACATTGATTTTCCGGATTACGGCAATGAGGAATTATTGACCATTTCAGAAACAATGCTCGCCAAACAAAATTATCATTTTGATGCTGAGGCACGCGCCATTATGGCGTC
>DAIOVR010000054.1:12368-14036 GCA_036758905.1 Beijerinckiaceae bacterium
CCTTTCGGCCGATTTCTCCAAACTGGGCGACGAGGTTGAAGCCGTTGTGAAAGCCGGTACAGATGGGCTTGTTGCGGGTTCATCGGTGTTTAAAGGCGGGCCGTCTCAATATGCAAATAATAGTGCGGCCATCCGTTCGGTTGCTGATGCAGCGGCGCGTTAAGGGATACTGATCAATATGCCAACGCTTCTCTTTGATCTTGATGGAACCTTGATCGACTCGGCGCCCGATATTGCCGCTGCCCTCAATCAAGTGCTGAATGGCGCGGGATTAGAAGCGTTAAGTGTTCCGGAAGTTGGAATGCTGATTGGCGAAGGCGTCGTTCGCCTCGTTGAAAAAGCCTTTGCCGTGCGTGGCATTGCCTTGCCGCCAGAGCGTCTAGCCACAGAGGCCGCATTGATGAACCGGCTTTACGATGACGCGTTGACCGTTGAAACATTCGTGCTGCCTCATGCGCGTGATGCTTTGGAATCACTTTATGGTGAAGGCATTCGTACCGCCGTTGTATCGAATAAGCCGGGCCATCTTACGCGACAAATTGTTGATCATTATCAGCTTACGCCCTTTCTTCACGCGGTTCAGGGCGCTGAAGATCATCTGCCCAAAAAGCCGGCGCCCGATATGCTGTTGAACGCGATGAAAAACGCAAAAGGGAGCGCATCGGATACGGTTATGGTGGGTGATAGCGGCATTGATGTCAAAGCGGCACGCAATGCTGGTATTCCGGTTATTTTGGTGCGCGGCGGGTACACAACCATTCCCGTCGATGAACTCGGTGCCGATGACGTGATTGATCATCTTGGTCACTTACGCGCAGCGCTTATCCGCCTTGGTTGGAGCCTCTAGGCGATGGCGCTTGAAGCATTGATTTTTGATGTCGATGGTACGCTCGCCGAAACCGAAGAATTGCACCGCGCAGCCTTTAACCAAGCCTTTTCGGAAGCCGGATTGAATTGGCATTGGACAGAAGATGATTACGAGAATTTGCTCAAAGTAACGGGTGGCAAAGAACGTATCCTCGCGCATGCCAAATCCCTTGGTGATGATACGATAGATCCTTCACCACTGCATCGGCGCAAGACAGCGCTTTATAACGACATGTTACGCGCAGGCGCTTTGCCCCTTCGACCCGGCGTTGAATCGCTTATTCGTTTAGCGCGCGAAACGGGACTTAAATTGGCAATCGCCACGACAACCAGCCGCGAAAATATTCATACACTTTTGGATGTCACGTTAGGCACTCATGCTCGCGGCTGGTTTCAAGCCATGTGTACGGGCGAAGATGTGACCGTTAAAAAGCCCGATCCAGAAGTCTATCAATTGGCCCTTGAGCGTTTGGGTCTATCACCATCCTCCTGCCTCGCCTTTGAGGATACACGCAACGGCATCCTTGCCGCGCGCGGCGCCGGATTAGACGTGATCGTCACACCAAGTCGTTATTCAATGAGCGAAGATTTTTCGGGCGCAGCGGGAGTTATTCCGACACTGGAATTTCAGCATTTGGAGCCGCTTTTGAGCAGCTATGACGTTAAGTTGCGCCCGTCGATTTAAAGCTCGACGTTTTCGCTGGATGATAGCGGGTGGGTTAAAAGAGGGGATAAAAGAAAATTTTATCCAAATAACCAACAATATCAATGGCTTAAAAGTGTTTCTGGCGGAGGAGGCGG
>DAIOVR010000055.1:0-5880 GCA_036758905.1 Beijerinckiaceae bacterium
GAGAAAGCGTCTGATATCAAGCTTGATCGGGTCCCGCATCTCGTCTCCAGCGGCGCGCTGGTTATCGAAGATTGTGATCGAAGCGTTCTGGATGAGCATGCTCTGTTTCATTTGATCAATGCGGCTCGTGAGCGGGGAACTTATCTCCTGTTAACGGCACGAACAGGCCCGAACGAGTGGGGGCTTCAGACCAAAGATCTGCTTTCACGGCTCCGTCTGGCGCCAGAAGTGAAAATCGATGGGCCTGATGACGCGCTCTTGAATGCGGTCCTTTTCAAACTGTTTATTGATCGGCAATTGGTGATTGATACGACGATCATCACGTTTATCCAGAGCCGGATCGAGCGCTCCATTGCCGCCGCCCGCGATTTTGTTGAGAGGCTTGATCGCGAAGGACTAGCGCGCGGCAAGCCGATAACACGGGCGCTGGCGGCTCAATTATTGAAAGTAAGCGACGATTTAGACGAGGATTAACCTTGCATTTTAATTTTTGCGAGGGGCTGTCGCCATTTTGTCAAATGGGCGTCATAATCGCCTGCAACCAAACGGTGTTAGCCCGTTAAGGAACCAAACGATTATGCCTCGCACCCGCAGCGCCTCCTCTCCGTCGACCTCCCGCCGTAATGGTGGCCCGAAGACGCCCGCAGCCTTGGCAAAGTCACCGCATCGGTTCATTAACCGGGAATTGTCCTGGCTTCAGTTTAACCATCGGGTTTTGGAAGAAGCGGCTAATCCGAACCATCCGCTTTTGGAGCAATTACGGTTTTTGTCGATCTCGGCAAATAATCTCGATGAGTTTTTCATGGTTCGTGTTGCCGGATTGCGCGGGCAGGTTAGCTCAAATGTAGCGCCTCTATCCGATGACGGTATGAGCCCTTCGGAGCAATTGGTGAGGATCGGAGAGGCGGTTACCCAATTATGCGCCGACCAACAGAGCCGCTGGCGTGAATTACGCGTGGCGCTTGATCAAGCGGGTATTTCGCTTGTTGATGGTGATGCCCTGTCTGATGCAGAAAAGCATTGGTTAGAGGGATATTTTGCGGATGAAATTTTCCCCGTTTTAACACCGCTTGCCGTTGATCCGGCTCACCCGTTTCCCTTCATTCCAAATTTGGGCTTTACCGTTGCGCTCGCACTATCGCGAGCCAATGATGGCAGAGCATTAAACGCGCTTATCCGTGTGCCCAATAAAATCGATCGTTTTATCCGTTTGCCGTCAGCGTCAGAAACGGACGAGACCCCGACGTCGCTTCGTTATATCGCGCTCGAAAATGCCATCGGATTATTTATCGGAAAATTATTTCCGGGCTATCATGTCAAAGGGCTTGGCGCATTTCGCGTGATCCGGGACTCGGATATCGAAATCGAGGAAGAAGCGGAAGATTTGGTCCGCGTCTTCGAAACGGCTTTGAAGCAAAGACGCCGCGGTTCGATTATTCGCCTCGAAATTGAAGCCGGTATGCCCGATGAAATCCGGCAATTTGTGGTTGGAGAATTCCACGTCGACAACGATGCCGTTTTTGAAATGGAAGGCATGTTGGCGTTGAACGATCTTTCCCAATTGGTGGGGATTGATCGCCCTGATTTAAAATTCGAGCCTTATAATGCTCGATTTCCAGAGCGCATCCGCGATCACGGCGGCGATTGTTTCGCAGCCATTCGCGAAAAGGATCTGATTGTTCACCATCCCTATGAGAGCTTTGACGTTGTCGTTCAGTTCTTAAACCAGGCGGCTCGTGATCCGAATGTGGTTGCGATCAAGCAGACGCTTTATCGGACGTCGGCGAATAGCCCGATTGTAAAAGCGCTTGCGGAAGCCGCAGAGGCCGGAAAATCGGTTACCGCCTTGGTGGAATTAAAAGCGCGTTTTGATGAGGAAGCCAATATTCGTTGGGCCCGCGATTTGGAACGCGCGGGCGTTCAAGTCGTGTTCGGGTTTATCGAACTCAAGACGCACGCGAAACTCTCGATGGTTATTCGCCGCGAAGGCGGGCATCTGGTGAGCTATTGCCATTTAGGCACCGGAAATTA
This sequence comes from Beijerinckiaceae bacterium, assembly GCA_036758905.1. Classification (GTDB taxonomy): domain Bacteria; phylum Pseudomonadota; class Alphaproteobacteria; order Rhizobiales; family Beijerinckiaceae; genus CAIUPE01. The sequence goes on from DAIOVR010000055.1 coordinate 2,032, forward strand.
CCATCCGATTACGGCGCGCGTTTATACGGATCTTTCCTTCTTTACGGCCGATCCCGCGATTGGCCGGGACGTAGCCCGCATCTTTAATTTTATCACGGGTTATGCCGAGCCGACCCATCTTGAGAAGCTTTCCGCCTCGCCATTTTCGTTAAAGAAAACGCTGCTCGACAATATCGCGCATGAAATGGAAAATGCTAAGGCGGGCAAACCTGCGGCGATTTGGGGGAAATGCAACTCCTTGGTCGACCCGATGATCATTGACGCGCTTTATGAGGCGAGCCAAGCGGGTGTGCAGATTGATTTCGTGGTCCGTGGCATTTGCTGCCTAAGGCCGGGTATTCCGGGCTTCTCCGATAATATTCGGGTTAAATCGATTATTGGTCGTTTCTTGGAGCATACCCGCATATTTGCTTTTGCGAATGGCAAGGCGCTGCCTCATGCAAAAGCGAAGATTTATATTTCATCGGCCGATCTTATGCAGCGTAATCTGGATCGTCGCGTTGAATCCTTGGTGCCGATTTTGAACCCGACGGTTCACGAACAGGTCCTCAATCAAATCATGGTCGCCAATATGATCGACAATGAGCAGAGCTGGACAATCAATTCGGACGGATCGAGCACGCGGGTCACTCATTCGCCGGATGAACCCGCATTTAATGCCCATCAATTCTTTATGACCAATCCGAGCTTGTCAGGCCGTGGGAAATCTTTAAAGGAGTCGGGCCCCAAATCATTACGGGCCGGGGCTAACAAGGAAGCGAGCAAATAGCGGTCAAGCTTTTGCTTCGGGCCCATCTTAGAGATGGCTGAAGGTATAACATTGTGAACGAAGCTCAAGGGCGTTTGAGGGTAGGCGAGCCGGTCGCGATTATCGATATCGGATCGAACTCGGTTCGTCTCGTTGCCTATGAAGGGTTAACCCGTTCACCAACTCCGATTTTTAACGAAAAGGCGCTCTGCGGCTTAGGCCGCGGCGTATTATCGACCGGATTATTGCCGCAAGACGGGATGGAGAAGGCTTACGAGGCGCTGCGTCGCTTTCGAGTGCTTTGTACCGTCATGCAGATTAATAACATTCAGGTTATCGCGACGGCAGCGGCACGAGACGCCAAAAATGGGCCAAAGTTTCTTGAAGAATGTGCGAACATTATTGGCTGCAAGGTCGATCTAATTTCCGGAAAACGCGAGGCTGAATTATCCGCGCTCGGCGTGGCAATGGGCATTTATAAGGCCGATGGCCTTGTCGCCGATCTCGGTGGCGGTTCGTTGGAGCTCATTGGGGTTCATGGACAAAAATTGGGGCAGGGAACAACCCTGCCGATTGGTGTTTTGTCCTTACAGGATCGGTCCGCCGGTAATCTTAAAAAGGCGCAGAAAATCATCCGCAAGGAATTAGATCATCTGCCACAGCTAAAAACGGCCAAAGGCAAAGCGATCTATGCGGTTGGCGGAACATGGCGGTCACTCGCGCGCTTGCACATGAAGCAGCGTGGTTATCCGCTCCATGTGATGCATAATTACGTGATACCGGTCCGCGATGCGGAAGATTTCACCTCGCTGATCGAGCGGGTCGCGACAGATACGATTGACTCGATTGAAGCTGTTTCGGCGGCACGTCGCCCACTCGTCGGTTATGGTGCGCTCGTGCTTGAAGAGCTCATTCGCAAATGTAAGCCGGCCGAGATCGTTATTTCGGCACAAGGTGTTCGTGAAGGTTTGCTTTTTGAGCGGCTCGATCAACAGATCCTAGATCAAGATCCGCTGTTAACGGCGGCGAATGATCTCAACATTTTACGATCCCGCTCGCCGCGGCACTGTGAAGAAATTATTGAGTGGACGGATGCGTTTATGGCATCGACCAATATCACAGAGACCGTTGAGGAAAAGCGCTTGCGCCATGCGGCTTGCCTATTGGCCGATATTGGATGGCGCGCACATCCGGATTATCGCGGCGAACAATCGCTGAATATCATCGCCAATGCCAGTTTCATCGGGGTCGATCATCCGGGACGCGTCTTTATTGCGCTCGCCGTTGCCTATCGACATATGGGCATTTCAGACGACGAAGTAAGCCCACGTCTACGCGAATTGGCGAGCAGCCGGATGATTGATCGGGCCCGTATTTTGGGCGCTGCAATGCGCGTGGCGTATCTTCTTACCGCGGCCATGCCAGGTGTTTTACCTCGTACTCCCATGATGTGCGTTAAAGACGATCTTATCCTTCGCGTGCCTGAGGATCTTGCGGCCTTGTCTGGTGAACGGGTATTTAACCGTTTGCGGGCCTTGGCCCGTGTGATTGGCCGTTCGCCCGTCTTGGTCGTAGGCGACAAATAAGGATGCTTAACGGGGTAGGGCTACAACTCTTCCCTTTGAAAACGCCAAGGCTAAACGCCCGTTCTTGAGATCCAATGCCTTTTCGCCAAAAAGCTCGCGGCGCCAGCCTTTCAAGGATGGAACGTCAGCTTCGTCATCGGCAGCGATGGCTTCGAGCTCATCGACGGTCGCTACAATTTTTGCTGCAACACCTTCATTGTCGCAGGTCATGCGCAGTAGGACTTTTAAGAGTTCAACGGCGGCAGGGTTATAAGGTTTGCGCTCGGTACGTTCCAATTCTGGAAGGGACTTTGGATCTATCTCGAGCGCTCGTTCAACGGCTGCGATGATTTCCGCGCCGGAACGAGAGCGTTCAAAGCCGTTGGGGATTGAACGGAGCTTGGCGAGAGCCTCAACATTCCGAGGAGCCGAGGTTGCGACATCCATAATAGCATCGTCTTTTAGAACCCTTGAGCGCGGCACATCGCGCGAGCGTGCTTCCCGTTCGCGCCAAGCGGCTAATTCGATCAGTATGGCTAATTCGCGCGGTTTACGGACGCGGCCTCTCAAGCGCTTCCATGCATCTTGTGGATCGAGCTCATAGGTGGAGGGGGAAGTGAGAAGTGTCATCTCATCCTCAAGCCAATGGGATCGACCCGATTGCTCCAACTTGGCCGCGAGCGCCTTATAGACATTGCGCAAATGGGTCACGTCAGAGCGAGCATAAACGAGCTGGGCTTCGCTGAGCGGGCGTTGAGACCAATCGGTAAAGCGCGACGATTTATCGATTTTGGCTTTGGCGAGATCATGGGCCAGCTGCTCATAAGAAACGCTATCGCCATAGCCTGCAACCATGGCTGCCACTTGCGTGTCAAAGCACGGCACGGGAATGCAGCGATCAAGGTTCCACAAAATTTCTAGATCCTGACGGCCGGAATGGAAGACTTTGACCACGTTTTTATCGCGCATTAGGGCAAAAAACGGACTTAAATCGAGATCTTCGGCCAATGGATCAATCAGAATATCTTCTTCTTCGCTGGCCATCTGGATCAGGCAAAGCTTCGGATAAAAGGTCGTCTCCCGCATAAATTCCGTGTCGACCGTCACATAGCTGTGCTTGGCCATACGGTTACATGCATCGGAAAGGGAGGTTGTGTCGGTAATAAGCGGCATTGGGCGGATCATATCAACTTAGTCGAATCAACGGCACGATTACCGTGAAGGGTCCCTGTATACGACAATTCGATGTCAGAGCATCTATAACGTCAGAGGGTTTCTCTTGACAACACAAGCGCCTGCATGCGTTCTCCCCGAAAACCCCTTAGACCTGATTTGATTGATGAGGATAACCATGCACCGCTATCGTTCACACACCTGCGGAGCCCTCCGTGACACTGATGTAGGCTCAGAAGTCCGTGTCTCCGGCTGGTGCCATCGTATCCGCGACCATGGCGGCGTGTTGTTTATCGATTTGCGCGACCATTACGGGCTGACCCAATGCGTGGTTGATCCGGATTCGCCCGCCTTCAAAATTGC
>DAIOVR010000055.1:5980-7309 GCA_036758905.1 Beijerinckiaceae bacterium
GCGCCGCAGCAATATAAGCAGCTTTTGATGATGGCGGGCTTTGACCGCTATTTCCAGATCGCGCCGTGTTTCCGTGATGAAGACCCGCGCGCTGACCGTCTGCCGGGCGAATTCTACCAGCTCGATTTGGAAATGAGCTTTGTCGAGCAGGAAGATATTTTTGCTGCTGTTGAGCCGGTCATTGGCGGAATTTTCCGCGAGTTTGGCAACGGCAAGATGGTGACACCTAGCCCATGGCCGCGCATTCCTTATGCGGTTTCTATGGATAAATATGGTTCCGATAAGCCCGATTTGCGTATTCGTAATCCACATACAAGTGAGCCGCTTGAAATGGCGGATGTCTCCGAGCATTTCCGTGGCTCGAACTTCAAAGTCTTCGCTCGGATTTTGGAAGAGCCGAAGAACCGCATTTGGGCCATTCCGGCACCGAGTGGTGGCCAGCGCACTTTCTGTGACCGAATGAACGCTTGGGCGCAGGGCGAAGGTCAGCCGGGTCTCGGCTATGTCTTCTGGCGCGAAGGCGAAGCGGGCGGGGCGGGGCCGATTGCCAATAATATTGGACCAGAGCGTACGGAAGCCATCCGTCAACAGCTCGGTCTGAAGGAAGGCGATGCGGCCTTCTTCGTCGCGGGCGACCCAGAGAAATTCATCAAATTTGCGGGTTCGGCCCGCATTAAAGTGGGTCAGGATCTCAATCTGATCGATGAGAACCGGTATGAACTCGCTTGGATTGTCGATTTCCCGATGTTCGAATGGAATGAAGACGAAAAGAAGGTCGATTTCTCGCATAATCCGTTCTCGATGCCGCAAGGCGGAATGGAAGCACTGCAAAATCAGGATCCTCTGACGATCAAGGCTTTCCAATACGATATCGCTTGCAATGGCTTTGAAATTGCCTCGGGTGGTATTCGTAACCATCGTCCTGAAGGTATGGTGAAAGCGTTTGAAATAGCGGGCTATGGCGAAGAAACCGTCATCGAGCGCTTTGGTGGCATGTATCGCGCGTTCCAATATGGAGCGCCTCCGCATGGGGGAATGGCTGCGGGCGTGGACCGCATCGTCATGTTGCTCTGTGGTGCACAAAACCTTCGTGAAGTTGCGCTATTCCCGATGAACCAACAGGCTCAAGACTTGTTGATGGGAGCGCCGTCTGAGGCTACCCCGCGCCAATTGCGGGAATTGCATTTGAGGCTTAATCTCCCAGAAAAGTAATGCAATAAGAGCCTTTTAGATTGGTTTGTTAAAGGATAATACGATGACGGATGCCTCGGATGATCTTCGCGCAGGGTCGATGGTTTATCATCGGTTTCCGCGCCCGGGGAAACTCGA
>DAIOVR010000055.1:7409-13968 GCA_036758905.1 Beijerinckiaceae bacterium
ATCTTCGCGCAGGGTCGATGGTTTATCATCGGTTTCCGCGCCCGGGGAAACTCGAGATTCAGGCAACCAAGCCGCTTGGTAACCAGCGCGATTTGGCGCTTGCCTACTCGCCGGGCGTTGCCGCACCCTGCGAAGCTATTGCGGCTGATCCGGAATTGGCCGCCGAGCTGACGAGCCGCCAAAATCTGGTGGCTGTGATTTCCAATGGCACGGCGGTTTTAGGCTTGGGCAATATCGGGCCCTTAGCGTCAAAGCCCGTGATGGAGGGAAAAGCGGTTCTCTTCAAGAAATTCGCCGGCATCGATGTGTTCGATATCGAGGTAGCCGAGAACAATGTCGACCGCTTTGTCGATGTCGTCGCCGCCCTCGAGCCGACTTTCGGCGGTATTAATCTCGAAGATATTAAAGCGCCTGAATGCTTTGAAATCGAAGCAAAGCTTCGCGAAAAGATGGATATTCCGGTCTTTCACGATGATCAGCATGGGACAGCGATTATTGTTGGTGCCGCCGTTTTAAATGCCGTAGATCTCGCTGGAAAAGCGATGGAGACGATCAAAATTGTCGCCTCCGGCGCGGGCGCTGCAGCACTGGCCTGCCTTAATCTACTCGTTTCCTTGGGTGTGAAACGCGAAAATATTTGGATTAGCGATCTCGAAGGCGTTGTTTATCGCGGACGCGTCGCGCTGATGGATCCGTGGAAAAGCATATTCGCGCAGGAAACCGACAAACGCACATTGGCGGAAATCATCGAGGGTGCCGATGTGTTTCTGGGACTTTCGGCAGGTGGGGTGTTAAAGCCTGAAATGGTCGCCAAAATGGCACCGAAGCCGCTGATTTTGGCGCTCGCTAATCCAAATCCGGAAATCATGCCTGAAGCGGCCCGTGCCGTACGCCCTGACGCGATGATGTGCACGGGGCGGTCTGATTATCCCAATCAGGTCAATAATGTGCTTTGCTTTCCATACATTTTCCGTGGCGCGCTTGATGTCGGTGCACGCACGATCAATGAGGAAATGAAGCTTGCGGCAGTTGCGGCTATCGCGCGGCTGGCGCGTGAAGCACCTTCTGATGTGGCGGCAAAAGCCTATGGTGGCGAGGTTTCGACCTTTGGCGCCGAGTCGCTCATCCCAAGCCCGTTTGATCCGCGTCTGATCCTTCGGATCGCGCCTGCGGTGGCCAAGGCCGCGATTGCGTCCGGCGTCGCGCGTCGTCCGATTACCGATTTTAAGGCCTATGAAGAACGCCTATCGGGCTTCGTGTTCCGGTCAGGCTTCATTATGAAGCCGATTTTCGAGCAGGCGAAAGCCGCGCCGAAGCGGGTGATTTATTCCGATGGCGAGGATGAGCGGGTCCTTCGGGCGGCACAAATTGCGATCGAGGAGGGGTTTGCGATCCCTATTTTGATTGGCCGCCCCAATGTGATCGAGACCCGCTGTGAGCGATATGGTTTAAGCATTCGACCTGGCAAAAACGTTGCCGTCATCAACCCGGATGATGACCCGCGCTATCGTGACTATGTCGCAACCCTTATCGAATTAGTGGGCCGCAAAGGCGTGACGCCGGATGCCGCGAAGACTCTCATTCGCACAAACTCGACGGTTATTGCCGCCATCGCCGTGATGCGTGGCGATGCGGACGCGATGATTGCCGGATTGGAAGGCCGCTTCAATTCGAAGCTGCGGAATATTCGCGACATTATCGGATTAAAGCCGGGCGTGCGGGATTTGTCCGCGATGACGCTGATGATCACGTCAAAGGGCCATTATTTTCTGGCCGATACCCACGTCAAACACGATCCCGATGCGGATGATATCGCCGATATCGCGCTGTTATGCGCAGGACATGTCGAGCGGTTTGGCATTGCTCCGAAGATCGCCTTATTGTCACATTCGGATTTCGGGGATTCGGACGCAGCTTCCGCCGTCAAGATGAGACGGGCGCTTGAAATCATCCGCACGCGTGCGCCGCATTTGCATGTTGACGGTGAAATGCAGGGCGATACGGCGCTGGTTCAAGCCATTCGTGCCAAAAGATTGCCGGATTGCAAACTGGATGGCGATGCCAATATCCTCATCATGCCGAACCTTGATGCCGCTAATATTGCACAGCAATTGATCAAAGTTTTAGCGGACGCCTTGCCAGTAGGCCCGATCTTGCTCGGCACAGCAAAGCCCGCCCATGTGCTCACGACTTCTGTCACGGCACGCGGCGTGGTCAATATGACGGCATTGGCAGTTGTCGAAGCTCAGGCGAATGGTGGCTGAGTTTTATTGCGGTTCGCGTTGAAGGTCGAAAAGATCGAGAATAGCAGCGGGACCATCGCCCGTTGCCGTGTCAGCGATCGTCACGCCTGCGGGCTTCTTTGATTGCCCGGATATCATCAACTTGTTCGGATTGTTGACGAAAGACACGAGTGTCTTGGTGATACCCTTAGCATTTTCTGACATGCCCAAATAGATTTGTAGGCTTGCCGCGGCGGCAGATGCATAGGAAGCGCGAACCTGATCGGCTGTCCGTTTTGTCTTGATTGCCTGTTGGTCAATCAAGCGCTCCACAAGGCCTCTGTTTTCTACCATAATTCGGAAGCTTTTCAGACTTGCCCCCATCAGCGTGATCGGCGCGTTGCTTGGGCTCGCGATTAGGCTTTCTGCAGAAATATTTCCAAATCGACTGGATATCGCAAGATTAGCCATGTTCTGGGAAGAAAGATTTGCGTTGAAGTCGAGCTCTTGGGTTTTGGGATCCAAATTGGCTTTTATGCCACCCGACAGGTTCAGGTCCCGATAGCCAAGGGCCGTGATCGTCTGGATGGTTGAATCCATCGTATCCGTCGGCAGAGGACCAGAAATTCCGTCGAAGCTTAGCTCGATCTGGTTTGACGGAGCGGCATTAGAGGTCTCGAGTGCAAAAACAACGCTCCCTGCGGCGAATTTTTTTGGACCATCCAGATTGGCGTCAAGGATGGCATCGTGCAATTCGAGGCGGCCAATCAGTGGTAAAAAAAGGCTCGGATCGATATCTTGCGCTTTAGCGTTCGGCTTAGCTAATGCTTTGTGTAAAGCCTGAAACACCGGAGGCAATTTAATTCCACTTTGGCCGAAATTACCGATTTTGAGGTGGAAATCATCAATTTCAACATCCACACCATCGATGCGGTAGGAAGAAGCCTCGGCGTTCACGCCTCCTGAATATTGAAAACGATTTATATTTGCGAAATTTGTTGGTGTTTCAGCGTCTCGTACTGAAATATTCTCAAATTCGAGCATTCCGGTTGAAATGGACGAAAAAATATCAACGACATCGATCAGCGTAGCGGAAACATCAGCGTCCGTCTGTGCCGCGTCATTCTGCCGTTTTGCCAGTCTTTCACTGATGACCGTTAGACCGTCCCCACTGTTTCGCAACTGAACGTCGCCAATACTAATGCGATCAATGGTAACAATTGCCGCTTTCGGGCTCTGAAATGCTATTTTTGCGATTTCAGCATGGCTATAAGCCCGGCGGAATTCTTCGGATTTTTTGTCTTTGACCGCTGCACTGTAGCCGACAAGCAGACCGAGATCGATATCGTCAAGCGAAATGGCACCTGTGGAGCCCGAGCTGGCCCCCGCTGCATTAGCAACAGTGCCGAAGGTCGAACTCTCAGCTTTTAAACGTGCAACAACGCCCGCTTTGACGTTCGCCAAACTCACATTCGAAAAAATGGTTGTCGTCGCTTGATCCCCAACGGTTTGGGTTTGCCGCAGGCGAGAAACCTTGATCATCGTAGCGTCTAGTGTGGATAGCGCTTTAGCCTGTGCGGCGATATCTGTTCCGTGGAGCAGCGCTTCCATGTTTTCGGCGGAAAGATTGACGCCATCAAGCTCAATGCCTTCTGCCCGATAGGTCATCGGCCCTGAATTAAAGGTCAAATTATCAATTCTTACCGGTTCGGCGGCGTAAGATGCGACCGAAATGGCAAACAATACAAACACCGGACCCGTAATTAATTTGAAGAGTCTCAGCATTTTATTCCTCGCCCCACTCGTTAAAACCTGTTCTTAACAAACAATCATGTCGATTCCGCGTCTTATCAAGCGGCGGGACGGAATGACTGCATGACTGTGGTAATATCCGTCATCGACGGTAGGCCGGCCTCATTACCAAGTTTTTGAATCTTATGGGTCGAGGCCGCCCGCGCGAATTCGAAATGTGATTCCCAAGGCAAAGCAGGACGAGCTAAATAAGAATACATATAAGCGCCATGGAAAACGTCGCCCGCACCATTGGTGTCGATAATCGCCGAAGAGGGGACGGAAAGAGGCGGTTGAACGCGGACATTGCCGCTTTCATCATACCAAAGCATGCCGCGTTCACCACGCGTTACGCCACCGATCTTCACACCCTTTGCCTTAAGAAGATCGATTAATCCCTTGTCATCTAAATTTAATTGTTCAGCCAAACGCTCGCCGCAAATTGCAACGTCAATATGTTCGAGCAATTCCATCGTATTCGATCGAACGCCACCGCCATCGAGGGAAACCAGCGCACCCATTTCGCGGCACGTTTTGGCGTAATGGATCGCTGCATCGCCCATATGGCCATCTAAATGCAGCGCCCGGCACCCATCGAGGCGCAAAGTTGGGAAAGGGTGCAGGTAGTCATCATCGCGGCAGCGAATGATCGCGCGTTTTCCATTGTTTGGGATAACGAAGGAAAGCGAGCTCTCTTTGACCTTACGTCCGTGAACGGGAATGGCGTATTTTGCAGCCATATCCAAAAACATACGGCCGAGCCAATCATCGGCAAGCGAGGTCAATAGATCAGGAACCACACCGAGTTTGGCACAACAAAATGCCGCCGTAACCGCGTTACCACCGAACGATACCGCGTAATCTTGAGCGACCGTCTTATCGTCTCCGGACGGTATATGGTCGGTTAAAAAGGTAACATCGATATAGGTTTGGCCAATAAAGAGCGCGTCCATTGTAATCCACAGATCCAAGATAAGAAAAATCAATACCTTTGGATTGGATCAATTTTGGCCTTTGGACAAGTAAAAAAGTGATAAAAGGCGCTAAATTTAGCCAATTGAGAAGCTAGTCCCGCATCCACAGGCAGCGGTCGCGTTAGGGTTGGTGACACGGAAGCTTTGCCCCATGAGATCGTCGACAAAATCCAGCGTCGAACCAGCAACGAAAGGCAAGGAGACCGAATCGATTAATACGGTCGCTCCATTTTTCTCGACGCTTAAATCATCGGCATTTCGCTGCTGATCGAAAGTAAATCCATATTGAAAGCCCGAACAGCCCCCGCCGCTCACGCTTACGCGCAGCATCGACCCCTGCGGTTCTTCGGTTAGAATGGACAAGATACGGCGCGCCGCGCGCTCCGTTACGTCGAAACCATCGGATGAATGCTGGCTGTCAGACATGGTGGCTTCATTTTCCATTGGTAAAGAAAAAAAATATCTGCTTCGAAGATAGGTCTGAATGTCTCTCTTTTCAACCGGAGGAAATGTGGACCGTAGATTTGATCGATGGCGGGCGTCCTTTGCCTCAGACCCTGCCCAATCGCGGGGACGACAATATGTTGAGGCCCATTCACCCACGCGGAGTGAATTTCAGCGGGATCGTGACCGGATCATCCATTCGACTGCGTTTCGACGGTTAAAACATAAGACCCAAGTGTTTGTCTTTCATGAAGGCGATCACTTCCGGACAAGGCTTACGCATACGATAGAAGTAGCCCAGATTGCGCGATCAATCGCCCGCGCCCTTGGCTTGGACGAGGATTTAGCCGAAGCTTTGGCGCTTTCCCATGATCTTGGCCACACGCCGTTCGGGCATACGGGCGAAGACGTGCTGAATGAATGTCTTCTTCCCTATGGCGGCTTTGATCATAACGCCCAAGCGCTGCGCATCGTCACGCGCCTTGAGCGGCGCTACCCCGATTTTGACGGATTAAACTTAACTTGGGAGACCCGCGAAGGCCTCGTGAAGCACAATGGTCCTTTATTGGATAAAACGGGAAACCCGCTTCCGAAATATCAACAATCGGGAATTCCAAACGATATCCTGCTCGCAGATGCCCAAGGCCATCTCGAATTAGCATCTTTTGCCGGACCAGAGGCCCAAGTCGCAGCCCTTGCCGATGATATCGCCTATAATACCCATGATATTGATGATGGTCTTCGCGCCGGTATGTTTTCGTTGTCTGAACTCGCTCAAATTACATTTGTGAGTGAGATTTTACAAGAAATTCAGCAAAAATGGCCGAGTTTGGAAGAAACCCGGATTATTCACGAGCTTACCCGCCGGCTTATTACGCGGTTCGTGGAGGGGGTTATTCACGAAGGCAACGAACGATTAGAGCCGTTTCAGGGCTTAACCGTCAAGGCCATTCGGCAAGCGAGCCTTCCCGTCATTGCATTTAATCGGGCATTGGCAACCGCCGATAAGGATATAAAAACCTTCTTGTTTGTCCATATGTATCGTAATCCGAACGTCATGCGGGTTAGGTCACAAGCGGAAAATGTATTACGAGATTTATACCGCAGCTTTATCGCCGACAGCCGATT
>DAIOVR010000056.1:0-3808 GCA_036758905.1 Beijerinckiaceae bacterium
GCGATCAAGATTTTTCTGCATGTTTTCGGGATAGACAACGAGCTTGTCGATGACGTTTGTTAAACGCGCCAAAGCAAAATCAAGCGTGACCGTTGCGTCTGGTCCAAACATACGCTCGACAGAGGAATGCGAGATATCGCGCTCATGCCAAAGCGCCACATTTTCAAGCGCTGGAGTTACCGCCGCACGCACAATCCGTGCAAGGCCTGTGAGGTTTTCGGTAAGCACAGGATTGCGCTTATGCGGCATCGCGGATGAGCCTTTTTGGCCCGGTGAAAAATATTCTTCAGCCTCTAAAACTTCCGATCGCTGAAGATGACGAATTTCAGTCGCTAGCCGTTCAATGGAAGATGCAATCACGCCAAGTGTTGCAAAGAACATCGCATGACGATCACGTGGAATGACTTGGGTTGAAACGGGTTCCACTGCAAGGCCAAGTTTTGCTGCGACGTGTTCTTCAACGCGTGGATCGATATTGGCAAATGTTCCAACAGCGCCTGAAATCGCACAAGTGGCGATATCTTTGCGTGCCGCAACCAAGCGCTCACGGCAGCGTGAGAATTCAGCATAGGCTGTTGCCAGTTTTAAACCGAAGGTTACAGGCTCCGCATGAATGCCGTGAGAGCGTCCAATGGTCGGTGTCATTTTATGTTCAAAGGCGCGGCGCTTGATCGCTGCCAACAGATCATCCATGTCTTTGAGCAAAAGATCAGCGGCTCGCGACATCTGAATGGCGAGCGTTGTGTCGAGTACATCGGATGATGTCATGCCTTGATGCACAAAGCGCGCATCTTCGCCGATGAATTCAGCGAGATGGGTAAGGAAGGCGATAACATCATGTTTGACTTCGCGTTCAATCGCATCGATTTTTTCGACGTCAAATTTCGCAGCGCCGCCTTTTTCCCAAATCGTCTTTGCTGCCGATTTTGGAATGACACCTAATTCAGCCATGGCATCGCAGGCGTGCGCCTCAATTTCGAACCAGATCCGGAATTTGGTCTCCGGTGACCAAATCGCAACCATTTCGGGGCGGCTATAACGAGGGATCATGGTTTAAACTCCAGTCGGTCGGTTCGCAGTGGCAAGCATGCGCATGGCATTGATGGTTTCGGCGTAACGGCTAGCGCCAACGCTGTAAATGCCGGTTCCGGCAATAAAAACATTGGCCCCCGCTTTTGCGGCATGAGGAATGGATGCGAGATTTACTCCGCCATCAACGGCGAGATCAATCGGACGTTCCCCGATCAATGCCCGCAATTCGGCTATTTTAGGCAAGAGCGACGTCATAAAGGCTTGGCCCCCGAAGCCGGGTATCACGGTCAACACATTGATATAGTCGATGAGATCAAGCACAGGACTCACGCTTTCGGCGTGATCATCCGGGGTCAGGACAATTCCGGCCTTCATGCCGCTGTCCAATATTGCCTGCAAGATGGTTCTAACATCGGCTTCAAGCCCGATATGGATCAAAATCCGATCGCTACCGGCCGCCTTGAGCGGATTGATCCAATCGATAGCGGGTGTCGCCATTAGATGGACTTCAAACGGCTTTTGGGTCAGGGGACGAAGAGCCCGGATCACATCCGGCCCAAAGCTCAGATTTTTAACAACATGACCGTCCATAACATCGAGATGGAACCGATCCGCGCCTGCGACATCGACGGAAGTGACCTCATCTCCAAGCCTCGTGTAATCGGCGGCTAGAATCGAGGGGATGATTTGGATCGGACGTTCCATAGGGCGCGCGATAGCACCCTGACTTCAAAGACACAATGCGGAGACGGATATGATCCCCTCGAAAATCGAGGGTAAATCATGCACAAGCGGGGCTTGCGTGAAGGCGGGTGAGAATGTCAGAACAGCGCATTATCCGGGGGTGCATACGATGTCAGAACGCGAAACCGATGTGATTGTGCTGGGTGCTGGGATTGTTGGTCTCGGTATTGCCCTCAAATTACAGGAAAAAAACCGCGGTGTCACATTGGTTGATCGCGAGGAAGCTGGCTCACAAACGAGCTTTGGTAATGCTGGTATTATCGAGCGCGCATCGTTTTTGCCCTATGCGTTTCCGCGCGATTTAGGCGTTTTGCTGCAATATGCCCTTAATTCTCGAACCGACGCGCATTATCACTGGAACGCGTTGCTGACGGTTGCGCCATGGCTCGCGCGCTATTGGTGGAACTCGGCACCATCTCGCTATCAAAAGGCCGTGGCAGGAGCGCGTCCGCTGATTGAAAATTGTTTGTCAGAGCATGAGCCCTTGATTGCCGCTGCCGGTGCCGAGCATTTAATTCGTCGTACGGGTTGGTTGAAGGCCTATCGCAGTGAAGCCAAAGCCCGCGAAGCGATCAGCGATGCCGAAAAGCTTCGCGCCTTTGGTGTAACCGCTGATATTCTCGACAAAGCCCAATTGGCCGAACGAGAACCCCACCTTGCTGATGGAGTGGTTGGCGCGGTTCACTATAAAGATCCGGCGAATGTATCAGATCCGCAGGGGCTGTCCTTGGCGTATCGCGCTTTATTTGAAAAACGCGGTGGCGTTTATGTCCATGGCGATGCCCGCACTTTGTCTGCCGATGGATCGGGCTGGCGCGTAACCACTGCTGCGGGCTCCGTGCGTGCGAAGGATGTGGTGCTGGCGCTGGGGCCTTGGGCGCAGGAATTTGTTCGCTCCTTCGGCTATGATTTACCGATGGGGGTCAAGCGCGGCTACCACATGCATTATCAGACCACCGGAAATGCAACGCTCAATCACACGGTCTATGATGCTGATAATTCCTATGTCTTGGCGCCTATGGCCAATGGCGTGCGGCTGACGACGGGCGCAGAATTCGCTCATCGCGATGCACCGCCAACGCCCGTGCAACTTGAGCGGCTTGAGCCAAAGGCAAGGAAGTTCTTCCCGCTCGCGGACAGGGTTGATCCAAAGCCTTGGGTGGGCTCTAGGCCATGCACGGGAGATATGTTGCCGTTCATTGGCGAAGCGCCCCGCCATAAAGGAATGTGGTTCGCGTTTGGTCACGCCCATCATGGATTGACGATGTCGGCCGTTACGGGACGATTGATTGCAGAAATGGTGACGGGAGAGACACCGTTTACCGATCCGTCGCCTTATCGGGTGGATCGGTTTTAATTAAAATACCGCTTTATGCGCACGTAAAGCGCCCGTAAAAGGCAGCGCCTCGGCCTCATATACGCCGCGCGCAATCGCCCTCGCTAGCGTGTCCGTTGCTGCCATGCAGAGTTCTGTTAAATCGACCACGCCCTTTGCCAGAGGCTTGCGGCCGGTCGATGCGGCGAACACCACGTCGCCGTCCATTGGCGTATGGGCGGGTCGAATGGCGCGTGCCATTCCGTCATGGGCGGAAAGGGCTAAACGTTTGCATTCGGCTTTTGTTAAAACTGCATCGGTCGCAATTAAGGCAATTACCGTATTCTCGCTTGGTCCGCCTTTGAGGCGGGCCTTCAAAGCATCGGCAGGGAAGGGGGTTGGCCAGCCGAAACCACCAAACTCTCCGTTCTGTTCAAAGGGCGCCGCCCAAAAATGCGGCCCGTCGCCGATGGTTGCCGTGCCAACGGCATTAACCGCAACGATCGCGCCAACCGTATAGCCGGAGGCCGTCATCATGCTGGCCGACCCTAAGCCGCCTTTGAGCGTCGCCGTCGTCGCGCCATAGCCTGCGCCAGCGGTGCCGAGTTTGAAATCCAGCGTTGCGTTCATAACCGCCTGATAGCCGAGTTCGGGATAGGGAGAGTTGCGGCCCCACTCTTTGTCGCCGCCATTGAGGAGATCAAACAAGATTGCTTG
>DAIOVR010000056.1:3908-11801 GCA_036758905.1 Beijerinckiaceae bacterium
ACGCCCGTTGCCACGCGTTTATCATCACTATTGCCGACTTTGAGGCCGTGAACATCTGTCAAAAGATTTTTCATGGGATGGAAGGTGAAGGAATTATGAGGAGAGGGCAAGAGCAAGAGGGAGAGTAATTGCCAAACTCCGTTCATCCTCCGTCATTGCGAGCGAGAGCGAAGCAACCCAGTTAGCGGTTGTTAAAAGAACGCAGCGGTGCGATTACGCTTGCTTGTTCGCCATCAGCTGGGTTGCTTCGCTCTCGCTCGCAATGACGGGTTAGGAAGATTGGCTCTCTTATGTTTCCCCCTTCTCCTATTCCTCTTGTCCGAATGCGATCAGCATCCTATCACTCTCGCATGACAGACATTTCCTATCCTGTGGCCGCCTTTGCCGGTCTCGTATCCTTTTTAAGCCCCTGCGTGCTTCCGCTGGTGCCACCCTATCTCAGCTATATCGCGGGTACGGCGATTGAAGATTTTGCCGAAGGGGGCGAAAGGCGGGTTAAACGCGATTTGCCATTAGCGGCCTTCCTGTTCGTTTTAGGCTTTTCGACGGTGTTTGTTTTGCTGGGCGCGACCGCCTCGTTTTTAGGCCAAGCGGTTCGGGCCTATTTGGATTGGTTCTCGCTTTTGGCAGGCGTCGCGATCATCGCGATGGGCCTCCATTTCATCGGCGTTTATCGCATCGGTTTGCTGTTTCGTGAAAAGAGAGTGCAGGTTGAAAAGCCTCCTGGCGCTCTGGGCGCCTACATTATGGGGCTTGCGTTTGCCTTTGGGTGGACTCCCTGTATCGGCCCTGTTCTGGCGGCTATTTTGGCGGTTGCTGGATCAGAGGAGAGCGTAGGCCGAGGAGCGTCTTTGTTGATGGTTTATTCGCTTGGCCTCGGTATCCCGTTTATCATTGCCGCCTTTGCGATGGAGCGCTTTACGGGCTTCTTAAAACGGTTCCGCAAACATATTGGCATCATTGAGAAAGTTATGGGTGTGCTTCTCGTTCTGACCGGAATTGCTTTTCTTACGGGCTCGATGAGTGTGCTTTCTTTCTGGTTGATTGAAAATTTTCCAGCCCTTGGAAAGCTTGGGTAAGTTACTCAAAATCAGAACACTAAAAAGCCCGCGACCTGAATGGCCGCGGGCTTCTTTATATTAGCCGAATGGCTCGATCTTACTTGATCGAGTCGTCCTGTGCATACTTGCCAGCCTTGAAGCTGTGCCATGCATATTTAGGCTCCATAACGTCGCCCTTCGCATCGAATGCGATCTTGCCGACTGGCGTGTCGATGGAAACCTTGGCCAAAGCCGCGACAACCTTCTTCGAGTCGACCGAACCAGCAGCCGTTGCAGCAGCAGCCCATGTCTTCACAGCGGTGTAGGCATAGAGCGTGTAGGTAGCAACTGGCGTGCCCTTGGCTGCGAACTTATCGCAGATGGCCTTGTTGGCTGGGTTCAAGCAGTGATCTGGTGGGTTCGTGAAGATTGCGCCGTCCGAAGCTGGACCAGCGATCTGCGCGAATTCATTATCACCGAGTGCGTCGCCGGAGATGAACTGAGCCTTCATGCCCTGTTCGGCCATCTGCTTAACAAGCAAGCCGGACTCAGGATGATAGCCAGAGTAGTAAAGCACGTCGACCTTAAGGGACTTAAGCTTCGACACCATCGCGGTGTAGTCCTTTTCGCCGGGCGTGATCGCGTCGACGAGAACGGGCTTCACGCCATTGGCTTCAAGAGCCTTGTTGGTTTCGAGAGCAAGACCAGCAGCATAGGCCGACTTGTCGTCGAGAACGGCAATGTTCTTGCCCTTGTAGTTCTTGGCGATGAAGGCGCCGGCAATTTTGCCCTGCACGTCGTCACGGCCGATAACGCGGAAGATCGAAGGACCAGCGCGTTCGTCGGTCAGCTTGATGTTGGTCGAAGCTGGCGAGATCATGATCATGCCTTCTTCGGCATAAACCTTTGAAGATGGGATCGACGAGCCCGAGCAGAAGTGGCCGATCACAGCAGCAACCTTCTTGCCGACCATGTCGTTAGCAACAGCAACAGCCTGCTTTGGATCGCACTGATCGTCGCCGATCACGCCAACGATCTTCTGGCCGAGAACACCGCCCGAAGCGTTGAGTTCGTCGATTGCCATGTTGAAGCCAGCCTTGAACTGTTCACCGAAAGCGGCGAGGCCGCCGGTGACAGGGCCAGCCATGCCGAGCGAGATATCGGCATGCGCTGCCGAAGAAGTTAGAGCGACGCCCAAAGCGAGCATCGGCAAAGAACGCGAGAGTCTGATCATATGTTTAAATCTCCCAATGAACATCAACATACTACCGAAATCCCCCTTATTGGGGCTCCGATAGCTGTCTTGGACGCGAAGCTAGACCCTTATTTCGAAGGTGTCACCCGCTTTTTTTGTCCGAGACTTCCTTTATCAATGCGAACCGCCGCCAAGATACGCCGCGCCAACTTCTGGGTGATTCAGAAGTTCCGCGCCCGTACCCGACAAGGTAATCCGGCCATTGACCATAACATAGCCGCGAGAGGCCAAACGAAGCGCGTGATAGGCATTCTGTTCGACCAGAAACACCGTTAATCCCGCCGTTTTGTTCAATTCCCGCAGCGTATCGAAGATTTGCTTGGCCACCAAGGGGGCCAAACCAAGTGAGGGTTCGTCAAGCAATAAGAGCTTTGGACGGGCCATCAGAGCTCTGCCAATGGCCAACATTTGCTGTTCGCCGCCCGAAAGCGTGCCTGCTCTCTGGACATGGCGTTTTTCGAGAATAGGGAACAGCGCATAAATCCGGGCAAGATCGTCCGCAAAATACTGAGGCTCCGAATTGACCGCGCCCATTTGAAGGTTTTCATAAACCGTCATACGCGGGAAAATCCGGCGACCTTCGGGCGATTGTGAAATACCAAGACGGATAATTTCGTGCGTCGGCATTTCGTGAATGGCCGTGCCATCAAAGGTCACGCTACCGCGTACGGCCCGGTTCACGCCGCAAATCGCCATCATCAGCGTTGATTTACCTGCGCCATTGGCACCGATCATGGTGACGATTTCGCCTTGGTGAATATCAATATCGATTCCAAACAAGGCCTGATTGCGACCGTAGAATGTTTCGACGCCGCGAACCGCAAGAAGGGGGTTAGACATGTTTGCCATTTCCGCTGTTCCTACTCTTCGACAACGCCAAGATAGGCTTTGATTACGGCAGGGTCGTTACGAACCTCTGTCGCGTTTCCATCCGAAATTTTCCGGCCATAATCCAACACGATGATATGATCGGAGATTTCCATAACAACGCTCATATCATGCTCGATCAACAGAATGCCGACATCATCATGATCGCGGATCGATCGTAGCAAGGCATTTAATTCTTCAGATTCTTTTGGATTTAAACCGGCGGCTGGTTCATCTAGGCATAAGAGAACGGGATCGGTGCACATGGCGCGCGCAATTTCTAATTTACGCTGCGCGCCATAGGGCAGGGAGGCTGCCGGATCATCCGCACGATCGGTGATGCCTACGCGGTCCATCCAGGATAGCGCCTTCTTTTTCGCGGCTTCTTGCGCGCGCTGGTAAGAAGGTGTGTTGAAGATGCCGCCGATTGTATAGGCAGAAGCCTTCATCAGATGATTGTGTTGCGCAATCATCAAATTTTCCAACACCGTCATACCGCCGAACAGACGGATGTTCTGGAAGGTGCGCGCTACTTTCGCGGTTTGCGAAATACGGAAATCTTCCATTTCCTGCAGCTTGAATTCTGTATCGTCTTTATGACGCAAAACAATGTCACCACTGGTTGGCTTATAAAAACCGGTGATGCAGTTAAACGCCGTTGTCTTACCTGCGCCATTTGGACCAATCACTGCCGTGATATGGTTGCGATAAACGTCGAAGGAGACCGCATCGACGGCCGTTAAGCCGCCAAAGCGCATTGTGAGTTGATTAACGGAAAGCAAGGGTTGAGACATGTTAACCGCGTCCCTGTGAAATCATTGAAGCGGAGACCGTTTTCTTATCTTTCAAGAAGACCGTCGGCATTCGTGTTGATACCAGTCCGCGCGGACGCCAAAGCATCATCAGCACCATTGCAAGCCCGAACAACAACAAGCGTAATTGGCTTGGATCAAAATCATTACCGAAGACCGATTTAAGAAACTGAAGTTGACGCAGCAATTCAACGCCGCCCACCATAACGATGGCGGAGAACACGACACCCAATTGGCTCGACATGCCGCCCAAAACGACGATGGCGAGAATGGTGGCTGACTCCATGAAGTTAAACGATTCAGGGCTCACAAAGGCTTGCTTTGCCGCGAAGAAGGAGCCTGCAAATCCGCCAAACATTGCTCCAATCGCGAAGGCTGATAGTTTGGTATTCACCGTATTCACACCGAGCGAGCGGCACGCAATTTCATCTTCGCGCAGCGCTTCCCATGCGCGGCCAATCGGTAGGCGACGCAAACGTGCGGTGACGAAGAAGGTAAAAACAGCCAGCGCCAAAATCAGAAAATACAAGAAGATGATACGTTGCATGCTCGAATATTCGAGACCGAATGTTGCAGCAAATCCATGTTCACTCTGATTGAACGGAATACCAAAAAAGGATGGACGCGGAATATCCGAAAGTCCGTTTGATCCGCCGGTGAAGCTGCGCCAATTGAGCAAGACAACGCGGATGATTTCACCGAACGCCAAAGTCACAATGGCGAGATAGTCACCGCGCAACCGCAATACTGGAAAACCAAGAATGATGCCCCAAGTTGCTGCGAGTAAGCCTGCGAGCGGCAAGCACATCCAGAAACCGAAGCCGAAATGGATCGAGAGCAAGGCGTAGGAATAGGCACCCACCGCATAAAACGCGACATAGCCAAGATCTAATAGTCCTGCGAGACCAACAACAATTTGCAATCCCCAGCCCAGCATCACGTAAGTGATAATGAGGATTCCGAGATCAAGAATGTAGCGATCCGAGAAAGGTAAGAACGGAAATACAATCGCAAAAGCCAGAAGAACGGGACCAACCGTCTTTGCGACTTTGGAAGATCCAAGCGCTCGCGCCAAGGCTGATGGCGCTTTGATTGGTTTTTGTTCGCCGTCCTTAGGCGCCCAGAAAAGCTCGTAGGCCATGCGGGCAATAAAAATCAATCCGCAGCCAACGCCGAGCAAGGTCCAGCGATAGATCAGGAACAGACCATCGACACCGCCAGAAGCCGCTGTTTTGATCCCCAATGTCGGCAAAAACAGCAAGAAGGCGATGACGGTCGCGATGAGGCTGCGTTTGATCATGGCGGGAAGCGATGAGGAAGAATGACCGGTAGACGACATGGCTCAGACCTTCTCGATTTCAGGGCGACCCAACAGGCCTTGAGGCATGAAGATCAGCACGACGATCAGCATTGAAAACGCCGCAACATCTTTATATTCCGACGAGAAATAGGCCGCGAAGAACACTTCGATCAGACCGATTACCATGCCGCCGAGCATCGCACCTGGCAGGGATCCGACACCGCCGAGCACCGCAGCGGTGAAGGCCTTAATGCCTGCGGAGAAGCCGATATAGAAATCGATCACGCCATAATAGAGGAGATACATAAGGCCAGCGACCGAGGCCAAAGCCGCGCCGATAACAAAGGTTGTCGAGATCGTTGTGTTGACATCAATGCCAAGCAACATCGCCATTTTCATATCTTGCTCGCAGGCACGTTGGGCGCGGCCGAGCGAAGTTTTTGAAATGAGATAGGTGAAGCCCGACATAAGAACGACCGTCAGGATCACAATCAGGATTTGCATATAGGTGATACGGACGACGAAATCATTGCCTTCCAAAATCGTGAAGCCGCCAGAGATGATGGCGTTCAAAGGCTTAACGCGCGCACCTTGCGTGGCCTGCACAAAATTTTGCAGAAAGATCGAAACACCGATTGCCGTGATGAGTGGCGCCAGTCGGAATGAGCCGCGGAGCGGACGATAGGCTAGTCGCTCAATGGTCCAGCCATAAACACCTGCGATGACCATCGAAATGGCAGCCACCAAAATCAGAGCTCCGATTCCGAGTGCAATCGACGAGGTGCCTGTAATGCCAAAAATGATAACGGTAATCAGCGACACAAAGGCGCCAACCATGAACACGTCACCATGGGCGAAATTGATCATGCCGATAATGCCGTACACCATGGTGTACCCAATCGCGATCAGGCCATAGATCGACCCGAGCGTCAGCCCGTTGATGAATTGCTGGATAAAATAATTCATTCGTAAAGCCCTGCCCCTATGGCCCTATTGTTTATGACGCTTTTCTGAAGCTTGGTAAAACCACTAACGGATCAATCGCGGGTCCGCCAGTCTCATTTGCTATCAAAATGGAACTATTTAACGCGGAATTTTGTATGAATTAAATGCGTTTGCGGTTTCCTTAGGCATTTTTGCCGTCTTTGACCTGGAATCCATGTGCCAATGGGTCGCGGTCGTCGATGAAAATCGTGTTATAGCCCGTCATCCGCGCCCAGCCCTCGATTGACGGTATTATGGCGTCATAGGAGCCGACCTTTGTCGCCCGCTCGACACGACCTTTAAAGAGGGTGCCTATGATGCTTTCGTGGATGAAATCGTCCCCGACCTTCAGTTTGCCCTGAGCCGCCCATTGCGCCATGCGCGAAGAGGTTCCGGTGCCGCAGGGCGAGCGATCAATCGCCTTGTCTCCATAAAAGACCGCGTTCTTGGCATGTGCCTCGGGATGGGTGGGGGTGCCTGTCCATAAGACGTGAGACAGCCCGTTAATCGCCGGATTTTCCGGATGGACGAAGGAATATTTAGCCCGGAAGGCCTCCCGAAGCTTAGGGCTCCAGCGCAAAATATCGGATGGATTGACGTGCTCAAGTCCCGCAAAATTCTTTTGCGGCTCGACAATCGCGTAGAAATTGCCGCCATAGGCGACATCGACCGTTATCTCCCCCAAGCCCTCGACCTCGGCAGAAATGCCGGTTGAGTGCAGGAAGGAGGCGATGTTCGTAATCCGGACATTGTCGACGAATCCGTCCTTCATTTGATAGCGCGCCTCAACAACGCCAGCGGGCGTGTCGATCATCAAGCGCCCCGGTTCGCGCGGGGTAACAAGGCCGCGTTCCAGCGCCATTGTGACGGTGCCAATCGTGCCATGGCCGCACATTGGAAGGCAGCCGGAGGTCTCAATGAAGAGGAAAGCGATGTCGCAATCTGGCCGCGTTGGCGGGTAGAGGATTGCACCCGACATCATGTCATGGCCGCGCGGTTCGAACATGAGGCCGGTGCGGATCCAGTCATATTCGGCCAGAAAATGCGCCCGCTTTTCCACCATATTGGCGCCGACGAGGTTCGGGCCGCCGCCTGCGACCAAGCGCACGGGGTTGCCGCAGGTATGGCCGTCAACGCAGAAAAAAGTGTGAGTTGCCATGGTGTTCGCCGTTTCCCCTAAGCTTTTGATTCTGTTGTCTATGCCACGTAGTTCATGTGTTGATTCAAGCTATTAAAGTTCTGAATCAGAATCTAGAATTTTCTCTAAAGTCTTGATTTTTCGTCTTAAAAGCGTTGTGGACTGAAACTTGATAGATCAATAGGCGGGTGCCGGCCTGCGATGAGATCAGCCACCAATCGGGCTGTGGCGGCGGATTGTGTCAGCCCATAATGGCCGTGGCCAAAGGCGTGCACCACCAAGGGAGATTTTAGCGAATGGCCGATGACGGGCAAAGAGTCCGGAATAGACGGACGAAAGCCCATCCATACGGTGCCTTGGTCAAAGCTGGGCAAATCACGGATGAACCGTTCGGCTTTTTTATACAGCGCACGGGTGCGGGCATGGTTCGGCGGTAGTTTCAGGCCAGCGAGTTCGACGGCGCCACCAAGGCGCAAACCTGTATCCAATGGTGTGCC
>DAIOVR010000056.1:11901-13908 GCA_036758905.1 Beijerinckiaceae bacterium
ACGCTCGCCTGTAAAAAATCGATATTGCGGGCACGCGCCGCTTCATACAGCGCCATTGTTACCAGATAAGGGTCCGAAACATGGGCGGCATCGGGGAAAAAGGCCGCCCCCGCGATGGCATCGGTCAACGCAGGCTCCATTTGCCGAACCTCCGGACCATCGAGGTACTCGACGCGGATGCCAGCGGCTTCTTGGCGTTTGAGATGGGGCAGGGCAGCACGGAAATCGTCGTGGCTTTGGAAAGCAAAGAGCCCGCCGCGGCGGTGGATCATTTTTTCCATGCCGAGCCGAGCGGATAATTGCGTCCAAGCGGGCATGGCAAGGCTTTGTAAACCAATCAAGGCGTCAATAGAGCGGGCCAGATTGGCCGGTCGGGAAGCAATCAGAAGGCGAACAAGCCACGGCAGAATAGGCAGGAGATATTCCCGCCTAATCGCCAAAGGGCCCAACGGATCAGACAAGAATTTTGGAACTTGCCGGAGCATTTTGGGATGGGCAATAGGATCGATATCCGTGTGCGCCAGCCATCCTGCATTGCCCCGCGAGGCGCCCGCTGCGGGGCCCTCACGGTCAATGATAACCACGGAATGGCCTTCGTCGGCCAGCGCATGCGCGCTCGCCAAACCGACAAGGCCAGCTCCGAGGACGGCGATTTTCATCGTGTTGGCCTAAGGCTCAGAGCTTGGGAAGGGTTGGACGAACGGCAACTGCCTTCTTCACAATCCCTTCAATGCGCGTGCGCTCGGCACCAGAAAGCGCGATGCGTGGCGCACGGCAGCGATCATTGGTATTGGTTACCAAAGCTTCCACGAGCTTGATGTTTTGGACAAGGCGCGCCGAAACGTCGAGGTCGAGCAAAGGCTGGAACCAACGGTAGATTTTAAGCGCTTCTTCCATCCGTCCGGCCTGCTGCAATTTCCAAATCGCAACCGTCTCGTCAGGGAATGCGCAAACGAGGCCCGCAACCCAACCATGGGCACCCATAGCAAGGCTTTCGAGCGCAAGATTGTCGACGCCTGTGAAAACCTGAATCTTCTCGCCCATCAGATTGAAGATCCGCGTGATGCGGCGGATATCGTCGGACGATTCCTTTACCGCTGCAAACAGAGGATCAGCGGCGAGATCCATGAGCATTTCAGGAGTCAAATCAACGCCATAGGCAACCGGGTTATTGTAAATCATGACCGGCAATTGACCGGCTTTCGCCACAGCGCGGTAATGCGCCATCGTCTCATGCGGCTCGGATTTGTAAGGGATGCCGGGCAGAACCATGAAGCCCTGCGCGCCCGCTTTCGCGCCTGCCTCGGCAAGCGCCTGAGCATTACGCGTCGAGCCGTCAACCACCGTCAGCAAGACCGGAATTTTGCCATTGGCAACGCGAAGGGCCGTCTTGAGAACTTCGATTTTCTCTGAGGGATCAAGGGTTGAGGCCTCGCCCAGCGAGCCGCACACGATCAAGCCATCGACGCCGGCATCGGTTTGAAGTTTGAAGCAACGCTCCATTTCGGCAATATCGAGCTTGTCATCGGGAGTGAATTTGGTGGTGACGGCTGGATATACGCCAGTCCATTTCGCGTGCGACATTCCGGTGTCCTTTTTGTAAATTTGTCTGATGCGGCTATAGCATCAAGTTTTGGTGAGGCAAAGGTGGCGTCCCGTCATAGCACCTCCATCCTTTGAAATGATTTTTGGGAGGCTTTTGGATGCCTGATCCGATTTCCGAATTACCGGTAAGTTGGTTGGAAATACCCTATCGGGAAGGCGAAAACCGCCGCCTCGCCATGCGTGTTCGATCGGGAAAAGGTCAGCCAAT
Source organism: Beijerinckiaceae bacterium (assembly GCA_036758905.1). Taxonomy (GTDB): domain Bacteria; phylum Pseudomonadota; class Alphaproteobacteria; order Rhizobiales; family Beijerinckiaceae; genus CAIUPE01. The sequence goes on from DAIOVR010000056.1 coordinate 13,715, forward strand.
TCTGTGGCTTGGCGGGTTTCGCTCGGATATGGATTCAACCAAAGCCGAAGCAATCGATGCTTGGGCCGAGCGCGAGGGGCGACCCTTTATCCGGTTTGATTATTCGGCGCATGGCCTAACGGGCGGCGATTTTGCCAAGATGACGCTTTCCGTCTGGCTTGAGGATGCCTTGGCGGTTTGGGCTAGCCTTGGCG
>DAIOVR010000057.1:0-12576 GCA_036758905.1 Beijerinckiaceae bacterium
CATGTAGAAATTCAGCACGCCTATGATTTTACCACCACCTATTCTCATATGTCCGCTTTTGCCAAAGGCATCACCGAAGGCGTGCGTGTGAGGCAAGGACAGGTTATCGGCTATCTTGGCAGCTCCGGCTTAGCAACAGGCCCCCATCTTCACTATGAAGTTTTGGTCAAAGGTGAATTTAAAGATCCGATGGCGATCAAACTCCCGCGTAGCCGCGAGTTGGATGATAAGGAATTGCGAGTCTTCAAACGCGAGCAAGACGGCATCAATGATGTAATGGCCAAAGCTCCAGGTGCGGTGCGCGTGGCTTCAAAGACGGCGCCCTAAACGACTTAACTCTCCTGAGAGCCTTATGCTGCATATTCTTTCGATCGTCCTTCCCGTCTTCGGTCTCATCGGCTTAGGCTTTTTCGCGCGGATGACGCGCCTTGTTGGTGACCGCACCGGAGAAGGCCTTTCCGATTATGTTTTTGCCATCGCCATTCCCTGCCTGATTTTTAAAACCTTGACTGGAACAGCGATGCCGGACCAGCAACCTTGGGGTTATTGGCTTTCGTACTTCGGCGCCGTTGCTGTTGTGTGGGCTTTATCGCAATGGATCGCATCGCGCTTTTTCGCGCTCGATCATGCCTCAAGTGTTGTCGCCGGATTTACGGGCGCACAAGCCAATACGGTATTGGTAGGTGTCCCGCTGATCTTGCAAGCCTATGGCAAAGAAGGGGCCGTGCCCCTCTTTCTACTGGTCGCCATCCATCTGCCCATTATGTTTTCGGTGGCCACCATTTTGATCGAAGGACGCAGCGCGCATTGGCCAACGGTCATTCGACAATTGCTGACGCATCCGATTTTACTATCGATTATCTTCTCCTCGGCTTTTCATTTTTCAGGCCTTGATGTTCCAGTCTTTGCCGGACAATTGATTGATCCAATTGCAGCCTCCGCCCTTCCTTGCGCGCTGTTTGCGATGGGGATCGCGCTTAAACGCTATGGCATCAAAGGCAATCTCAACCTCGCCACGATCCTTTGCGCGATAAAGCTCTTGCTCCATCCGGCGCTCGTTTACATTCTGGCGTTTTATGTATTCCCGGTGCCACCGGTGTGGGCAGGCGTTGCGGTACTCTTTGCCTCGTCACCATCGGGCATCAATGCCTATCTGTTTGCGGAACGGTATAAAACAGGGATCGCCTTGGCTTCCGGCGGCATTGCGCTTTCGACCGCCTTGTCGGTGCTTTCCTCAAGCCTCTGGCTGGCTGTTCTCGGCATCCATTAAAACGCCTGCGCGTCGAAAATCTTCAAGCAACGCTGCGCGTGTAAGCCCGGCCTGCCGCTCGATAGCGAGTGAATCCGAGGCTCGGCTTTTCGCAAGCTTCTTTCCGTCCGGCCCATTGATCAGCGGATGATGCCAATAAAGCGGTTGCGGCAGGCCAAGCAGCGTTTGCAGGAGCGTATGAATATCGGTCGCGGCTTCAAGGTCCATGCCGCGGACAATGTGGGTGATACCTTGGATCGCATCGTCGACAATAACCGAGAGATGATAGCTCGTTGGTGTATCTTTACGCACCAAAACGACATCACCCCAACGCTCGGGCCTCGCTTGATGGTTCGTTGTAACGAGCGTTAAAGGATCAAAACTCGTCCATGCTAGAGGTCCAGTAGCAGCGATAGCTTTCGCATGATCAAGCCGCCATTGTGGCTTATCACCTTTCGCCAACCGCGCCTCAATCTCAGCGGCATTTAAAGCCCGGCAGGTTTGCGGATAAAGCGGACTGCCATCCGGATCACTCGGCCAGTCCGTTCCCTTGTTTTGGATAGCGGCGTCAATCTCTGTGCGCGTACAAAAACACGGATACACAAGCCCCCGCGCTTTCAGCGTTTCAAAGGTTTGAACATACTCCGCCATAAACTGCGATTGCCGTCGCACGGGTTGTTCATAGCGGACATCTAACCAAGCAAGCGTATCCTCGATATCCGCGATATGCTCGGGCCGGCTTCGTCCGGCATCAATGTCCTCGATGCGCAAGAGGAGCCGGCCTTTCAGCTTTCGCGCCACCGCCGCATTCAGCCAAACCGACAAAGCATGGCCGCGATGCAGCGGGCCGTTCGGGCTCGGCGCAAAGCGCAACACCGCTTGCCTGTTTTCGGTCGAAGGGTAGATTGGCTGGCTCATGACACAGAAACGAAGATGCAATGCTGATTGACAGTGAAGAGAACCTGGATCACGGCCTCAAAGCCCTCATAGCACAGGATCCCGCGATGGCGGAATTGCTGCGCATCGGTGGGAGGCCACGCTTGCGGAAGCGCGAGCCGGGCTTGCAAGGCTTGGCCGCCATTATCGTCTCGCAACAGGTTTCAACCGCGAGTGCCAAAGCCATCTGGGCGCGGGTGGAAGCGCGGTTTCCGACTTTATCATCCGGCGATTTGATCAAGGCAGACGATGAAACCTTGAAGGGCCTTGGCCTCTCCTCGCCGAAAATCCGTGCCTTGCGCGCCATTGCGGAAGCGATCGAAAACGGCAGCCTTGCCCTTTCAGCCCTTGAAACTTTCTCGGCGGAAGAAGCCGAGGCGCATATGGTTGCGATCAAAGGCATTGGCCCTTGGACCGCGCGGATCTATTTGCTGTTTTGTCTTGGCCATTCCGATGCGTTTCCAGCGGGCGATCTCGCGCTGCAAGAAGCCGTTCGCATCGGATTTGATTTGCCTACGCGGCCTGACGCGAAACACATCGAAACCTTCGCCGAGCGCTGGCGGCCCTGGCGCGGCGTTGCGGCCAAGCTGCTCTGGAACTATTACGGCGCGATGAAATCTGGCAAAGAGGCGATCCCCGCCGGAGGCGAATGAGCAAAATGACCATGATGGACGGACCCCGACTAAAACCCAAATCCGGCAAGGCCAAGCACCTCGTCGTTTTTCTGCATGGCTATGGCGCCGACGGCAATGATCTGATCGAGCTCGGTCAGCAATGGCAGAATTGGCTGCCAGATGCCGCCTTCGTCTCCCCGCACGCGCCGGAGCCGTGCGGCATGTCGCCGATGGGGCGGCAATGGTTTCCGCTCACCATGCGCGATCCGTCCGAGCGGTGGCGCGGCGTGACCGGCGCAAGGCCTACGCTCGACGCGTTTCTTAATGCTGAACTTGAAAAGCTAGGCCTCACCCCTGATCGACTGGCGCTGGTCGGCTTCAGCCAAGGCACGATGATGGCGTTGCATGTTGGCCTTCGCCGCGCGACACCGCCTGCGGCGATCCTCGGCTATTCGGGTATTTTGGTCGGGCCGGAGCACCTTGGCGAGGCCACGGGCAAGCCGCCGATTCTGTTGGTGCATGGCGACCGCGATAATGTAATCCCCATGGATGCCGTGTTCTCATCATCGGATGCTTTGGGCAAAGCCGAGATCGGCTGCCAATACCACCTCTCGCTTGGCACCGCGCATGGCATTGATGGCGGCGGGCTGAAGCATGGCGGATTGTTTTTGGCCAAAGCGCTGACGGGTAAAACGCCGGATTAGATCGGCCCTTAGGTAGATAGCAGGAATGGCGCAACTCTATATTGCCGTCATTGCGAGCGAACGCGAAGCAACCCAGCTGATGGCGCAGGAAAAACTATCCCTGGCGGCGATCCGATTTTAAAACCATCAGTTAGCTGGATTGCTTCGCGTTCGCTCGCAAGGACGGAGAAGATGCGCGCGGTGCCGTCGTCACCACAAACACGCCAGCCAACACCACCAAACCGCCAATCACTTCACGCACCCCGATCGCCTCGCCCAAAAAGATTACCGCCAAAATCGTCGCAAAAGTTGGCATCAAATAGCCAATCATCGCAGCCTTGGTCGGGCCTTGCTCGCGGATCATATACATAAAGATAGTAATCGGCAGCGCGGTTGAAAACAGGCTAAGCCCCAAAGCCGCAGGCCAGCTCGGCACAATTGGTGCGTAGGCAGCACTTCCGCTCAAGGCAAAGGTTAGGCCCGTCGCCGCAAGGGCCGAAACCGTCTGTTGCCCCAAGGCCATACGCGATGGCTCCACCTGCGGGATGAATTTCGCATACACGTTTCCAACCGCATAGCAGACGGAGACAACAACCATCGCTAAAGCGCCAGACAGGCTTGCGCCCTGATGATCAAGCGCTGAAGGCCCGATCAACACCAACATACCCGCAAAGCCCACGGCAATGCCGATCACTTTTCGCGCCGTGAGTCGCTCGTCCAAAAAGGCAAAATGGGAGAGCACGGCCACCATGAGCGGGCCTGAGGCTTGAATCATCGCGCTAGGCCCTGCGCCTGCGGACTGCAACGCATAGGCCGTCAGCACATTGGGCAGCCAGCCATTCAGCGTGCCCAAGATGAGCCACGGCACGAGTTCAAAGCGCGCTGGCAGTGGCGATAGCCCGCGAACCAAAAACCACCCTCCCAAAATAACCGCCGCAAACGTCGCCCGAACGGAGGCTATGGCGAAGGGATCCACCGTATCCGCCAAAAGCTTCATGAATAAAAAGCCGCTCGACCACATCAGCGAGCAGGCCAGCAATTGCACCGTAAAAAACGTCCGGGGTGAAAGTTTCATGCGCCCGAACCTAAAAGATCGATCAATGCCGGAATCAACGGCTCATCCGCTGGCGGCATTGGGTAATCTCGAAGCTTGGTGGCGCGAACCCATTTAAGCGCCGCATGCTCCTTGGCCTCAACCACACCCTCCCACCGCCGACAGACATAAAGCGGCATGAAAAGATGAAAGTCCGGATAAGGAAAGCTCGCAAAGGTCAACGGAGCGAGACAAGGCTCTTTGACCGTGATGCCCAGCTCTTCATGAAGTTCGCGGATCAGCGTCTCTTCCGGACGCTCGCCAGCTTCAATCTTACCGCCTGGAAACTCCCACAGCCCCGCCATGCCCTTGCCCTCGGGACGTTGGGCGATCAGCACGCGGCCATCTTTATCGATGAGCGCGCAGGCAACAACCAGCAGAAGTTTCAAAAAATTAATCCTTAATTCGCCCAAAAATAGCGGAGTCACCATACCGATTTCGTCCGGCCGGACAACCGCGTGGCCCATAAAATCGGGCGGGTTTACTCGCGCTTAATCTTTTTCGGCAAGGATTTGTTGACCCTATTTTGAAGTCCTCTGCGGTTAGCAGTGGATCAGTTAAGTGAGCGATCCTTCCGTGCATACCCTCTTATCGCGTCGTAATCGGTCCAATAGCCGCGTTTTCTCACGTTTTGCCACCGGATTGGCCATATCGCTCTCTGTTCTGGTCGGCAGCGTTGAATCGGGCGGCAACGCGATCGCCAATGGTGATTCGCGGACAATTTCGCTCTACCACACGCATACGGGCGAGAGCCTGACCATTGAATATAAGCGCAATGGCAGCTTCGACCGTGACGCGCTCGAAAAGCTGAATTGGCTTTTGCGTGACTGGCGCCGCGACGAGCCGACGAGCATGGATCCGCGCCTGTTTGATATTGTCTGGGAAGCGCAACGCAGCGTCGGCTCGACCGAACCGATCAATGTTGTGTCGGCTTATCGCTCGCCCGAAACCAACGCCATGTTGCGCCGCAGATCCAAGGCGGTTGCCAAAAACTCGCAGCATATGCTGGGCAAGGCGATGGATTTTTATCTCACTGACGCCAACATCACCCAAATCCGCGAAGTCGGTTTGAAGATGCAGCGTGGCGGCGTCGGCTATTATCCAACCGCCTTCACGCCTTTCGTCCATCTCGATGCCGGAAGCGTTCGCCACTGGCCACGCATGTCGCATGACGAATTGGCCCGTCTCTTCCCCGATGGCAAAACGGTCCATATTCCAGCCGATGGCCACCCGCTTGAGCGCTATGCCGAGGCAGAAGCCGAAATTCTGGCGAATGGCGGCACGGTTATGGGCGCTTCTTACGCCGACGCTGGCGAAAATGCCGCACCTGAACCAAAAACCAAAAGCTTCTGGGCCGCTTTATTTGGTGGCGGTAGCAGCGAAGACGAAGACACCGAAGTCGTTACTCAAAAGCCAATCGCACGCGTAGCGGTCGCCAAAGCACCGACGCCAGCGGCGGATACGGCAGACAATGGAAGCGAATCCGACGCGCCCGCGCCGGTGGCAACGCCCGCCAAACTGCCTCAAATGGTCGCGATGCCGCCGCTATCCTCGTTCAAAATGGCCGTTTTAGCACCGAACGCGCCTATGCCACCCGCTAAACCAGGCGCACCTGTTCCATCCGTTATCGCGCTTCAAACCGGAGCGCCTCAGCTCATCTGGCAAACGGGGGCACCGGCTTTGGGTGGTGTAGCCGTTCCTATGCCGCCTTTACGCAATGGTGGAACGCTTGCGCCGCTCTCATCGGTTGCGGCGGCACAAATTCCATTACCCCCAATACGCACTTTATCCGGCAAGCCTTCTGGCCATGTAGCCCTTTTAAATGTTCCCGATGGGTCCGAAACAACGGCTAGCATTGGTGCTTCACGGACGGATGCTATTTTGCCAAAAATTATAACGGATGGCAGGCGTTCTACGGCTCCGACATTGGCGCTTGCTTACGCACCATCGCAGGAAACTGCACCAGCGGCGCCTGTCCTTGTTAAACCGTCGGCTGCTGCGGCACCGAAGCTGGAGCTTAAAAAGCCCCTTTCAGCAGACGCGGTTCAAGCTTCACGATTGGCCCTAAGCGGCGATACGACGCGCTTCTCCGCGACCGAAGATCTCGGCCCGCCTTCCGGACAGTTTTCGAAGAAATCAGCGCCAACTTGCGCTGCCGGAAAATCCGGTCAGCCCTGCATACCCAATGCGGCGAGATAAAGCTCCATAATGGCCTCTTCTTCTTGCCGCTCGGCGTGGTCTTTGCGGCGCAAGGAGACAATTTTCCGCATGATCTTGGTGTCAAAGCCATTGGCTTTGGCCTCAGAATAAACATCGCGAAGATCGCCCGCCAAAGCTGCCTTTTCTTCTTCCAGGCGCTCAATCCGCTCGATAAAGGCCTTGAGTTCTTCGCCAGCAACGGAATTAGTCATAAAAGCCTCACGCGTTCAAAAAATCTGAGGCTTCTCCTGTCTGCCATCACTCGCGAGCGGTCAAGACACGTTCGATGGTCGACGCTTCGACCCTGTGGATGACGCGCTAAGCCAACCTAAAATCCTCACGGTGCTGCGGATGCTCTAGCAAAGGCCCCAGCGTCTTTGCCAACCGATCCCCCCAAGCCGCCGCATCCGCCGCCTCGGTAATCAGGTCTTGCCTAATTTCAATCAGCGTATTGGAAAACCCGTTGGCCAGTGCATGGCGATCAATCACATCGCCCGTCAGCGCGCCATTATAAGGCTCATTGTCACCGACCACGAGATCGTCATTCGCAGCCAACGCCGCAATAAGGGATTGCGAGAGGCGATGATCCTTCGCCCACAAAATGCCCGCATGCCAAGGCCGCGGAAAACCACGCCAATTCGGCGTGAATGAATGAATGGAAAGAATAACCGGGCGAATACCGGTTGCCATCGCATCCGCAATCTTGGCTTTGATGGCCCGGTCATAGGGGCGATAAAAGCGCCTGATCCGCCGCTCGACTTCGGCCTCATCCACCCTCGCATTGCCCGGCACAACGGCCCCGTCCGATAGGCGCATCACAAGGGTTGGATCGTCTTCGCCACGGTTGGGGTCAATCAGAAGACGCGAAAAATTAGTAAGAAGCGCGGGAGCACCAAATACATCCGCCAAGCGGCGCGCCATTCCGGCAGCCCCAATGTCATAAGCAATATGGCGCGAAAGCTGATCCTCCGGCATGCCAAGCGCGCGGTATTCCGGCGGAATCTCGTTCGATGCATGATCACATAAAATAATCACGCCGCTCGAAGGGTCGCCTGCGATCTCGGTAACGGGATGCTCCGGCGCGTCATCGGGCGTTGCAGCATAGGGAGAAAAAGGCATGAGAAACCACTCGTCAGGCATTTTGTCGCCTAACCTTAGTGACGGATCACGATTCATACCATAGGAAACCAACTGTTTTCCTCATTTGGCGTATCACATGTCCCAGACTTCACAACCGTCCCTGAACCGCGCGATCGATCCCTTTGGCCTTGCTGCTTTGGTGGGAGGGGCTTTGGCGATGGGAATTTCGCCGATTTTTGTGCGCCTCGCCTCAGCTGACGGCGTTCCCGCCTTCGCATCGGCTTTTTGGCGCGTCGTTTTTGCTCTTCCCGTTCTTTATGCATGGGCGCTGGCTGAAGAACGCCAATCGGGCACCGGAACCAAGCCATCGATGAACTGGCCCATCTTTTTGGCAGGCCTTCTTTTCTCTGGCGATTTACTCTTTTGGCATTTGTCGATTTTGAATACGAGCGTGGCTAATGCGACGTTTTTCGGTACAACGACGCCGATCTGGGTTGTGCTAACATCTTGGCTCGTCTTCCGCCAAAAAATCCCGCGTACTGTGCCGATCGGCATGGCGCTTTGTATTGTTGGCGGTATTGCCTTGATCGGCCGATCGATGGAACTCGATGCCAACCACGTCAAAGGCGATGTATTTGGACTGATTACCGCTTTGTTTTTCGGCCTCTATTTCTTCGCCGTTCAGTCCGCGCGGAAAGCCTCTGGTGCGGCGCGTGCCACTTTCGGTTTGTCGCTCGTGACGGCTCCAATTTTGGGGATAGCGGCGCTCTTAAACGGGGACAGCTTTTTACCGTATGGGGTTTCCGGCTATGCCGCTCTATTGGCAATGGCGCTGATCAGCCATGCCGGAGGGCAAGGATTACTCGCCATTGCACTTGGTCGCCTGCCAACCGTATTCACCTCCTTCGTCATTTTCATCGAGGCGCTTGCCGCCGCTTTGATGGCTTGGCTCGTATTGGGCGAAGACATCGTCGCCCTTCAATTGATCGGCGGAGCACTGATTTTGGCCGGCATTTACATCGCACGACCACAAGAACCCGCCCAGATTGATAAAACAATCGATAAATAATCGCGATAAGGATCGATTGAAAGGTGACAAGCCTGATCTACCATGACAAAACAAAATCCATGGTCCGAACCTTTTCGTTTTGGCTTTTGCCTGTTTGTGCTGTCGGTTTAAGCCTTTTTGGCAGTGAGCCGAGCTATGCCGATTTCCGGTTATGTAATCTCACGACAAGCCGCGTTGGCGTGGCGATCGGGTACAAAACGAAAGAGAACTGGCGCAGCGAAGGCTGGTGGAACATTAAGCCGAGCGAATGCGAAACGCTCATTAATGGCAGCCTGTCTTCACGATTTTATTATATTTATGCGCAAGATTATGACCGTGGGGGAGATTGGAGTGGGACATCCGTCATGTGTACGCAAGATCGACAATTTACGATCGACGGAGTCGACGACTGTCTTGCCCGAGGATTTGACCGACAAAAATTCCAAGAGATTGATACGGGCGAGCAAAAAACCTGGACCGTCCAATTGACCGACCCAACCCGCCAGCCTGCGAAATAGCCCTATAGAAAGAAGAAGAGATATCATGAGACGTTTGCGCCGCGTAAAAATCATCGCGACCCTTGGCCCGGCTTCAACCTCCGAAGACATGATCAAGAAATTGTTCATCGCGGGCGTCGATGTGTTTCGCATCAATATGAGCCATGCTTCCCATGATGGCATGCGCAATCAGGTTTCCATGATCCGCTCGGTTGAACGCGATGTCGGTCGCCCGATTGGCATCATGGTGGACTTGCAAGGCCCGAAGCTCCGTCTCGATACCTTTGCCGATGGCGGCGTGATGCTGGAAAAGGGCCAGAGTTTCGTTCTCGATTCCGACAAAAAGCCGGGCGATGCCACACGCGTGCATCTCCCGCATCCGGAAATTCTCTCCGCGCTTGAGCCAGGCCACGTGATCCTGATCGACGATGGCAAGGTCAAATTGCGCGTTACCGAGTCGACCAAGACGCGGTCGGTGACGGTCGTTGAAGTGCCTGGCAAGGTTTCAAACCGCAAGGGCGTGAGCCTGCCAGATACGATGATCCCTGTTGCCGCTATGACGGAAAAGGATCGCTCGGATCTCGAAGCTTCGCTCGAAGTCGGCATTGACTGGATCGCGGTTTCCTTTGTGCAGCGTCCGGAAGACGTGGCCGATGTGCGCAAAACCGCGCGGGGCCGTGCGCTCATTCTGTCGAAAATCGAAAAGCCGCAGGCCATTGCGCGGCTCGACGAAATCATCGAAATTTCCGATGCGCTCATGGTGGCGCGCGGCGATCTTGGCGTCGAAATGCCAATGGAAAAAGTACCGGGCTTACAAAAACGCATTACCCGTATGGCACGTCGCCTTGGCAAACCGGTTGTGGTCGCAACTCAAATGCTTGAATCCATGATCACCTCTCCGGTGCCAACCCGCGCCGAAGTCTCGGACGTAGCCACCGCCGTCTTCGATGGTGCAGACGCGATTATGCTTTCAGCTGAATCGGCTGCCGGACAATTCCCGGTCGAAGCCGTCTCGACGATGAACCGCATTGCTGAGGAAGTGGAAAGCGACGCGCTCTATCGCTCGATCATCAACAATCAACGCGCGCTCGCCGAAGCCACCGGCGCTGATGCGATAGCCATGGCGGCGCGCGACGTTGCTGAAACGCTTGATCTAAAAGCCATTGTCGCTTGGACCTCTTCAGGTGCAACGGGTCTTCGTCTTTCGCGGGAAAGACCGGAAGCGCCCGTGCTCGCGCTCACGCCGAATGCATCAACCGCTCGCCGCTTGGCGATTGCATGGGGCATTCACGCGATTGAAACGGAAGACGCAACCGATGTTGACGATATGGTCGATCGCGCCTGCCGCATTGCGTCCCAAGAAGAATTCGCGAAATCGGCGCAACGCATTATCGTTGTAGCGGGTGTTCCGTTCGGCACGCCGGGTGCTACAAATATGATGCGGATTGCGTACGTCCCTTAAACCGTTAGAGCGGCGAACCTTCGACTTCGGGCCGCAGCTCTTCAACGGCTTTTTGCGCCGTCTCAAGTTGCGGGTAAATCGCAAGCACGCGCTCAAAGGCCTCATAAGCGAGCTTCTTATTGCCACGCTGTAAAAAGACGAGGCCCATCCCTGCAATCGCGCCATAATGGCGCGGTTCGCGTTTCAACGTCTCGGCGATATCCGACATGGCACGGGGATAATCATCCATCAAATAAAAGAGCGTCGCGCGGCGGTTCCAAGCCTCCGCCCAATCAGGTGCCAGCATAACTAGACGATCCAAAAGCTCGATTGAAAGCGGCATGTCTTGGTGCTCAAGTGCCGTGTCCGCCCGCTCCATTAAAAGATCAGCCGTATCGCTGCCCGAATGCATCCATAGGCGCTTGATTTGACCCGCCACAACATCGGCAGAGACGTGATCCGGCGCGGCTTTTAATTTTTCAAAAAGACCATCCAGCCGATCTTTATCGGTTTCGGCCCATGCTGCCGTCGCCATCATTCCCAAAGCCGCCACGAAAAAAAGAAGAAGGCGGTTCATGATGACTGTCCCTTTAAGACAAGCTTCCGATGGAAGCAGCATTTTGCGCACCCTCGCGTTCACTGGCTTCAATCATTAAAGCGCCACGCTTTGCCGCTTTTTGCCGAGGCCCGAAGCGTTCTTCAGACGGGGTGCGGCTGAAGTGCTCGCTATAGCATTTCGAGAAATGCGACGCGGAGACGAAACCGCACGCCAAGGCGACCGACAAAATCGGCATGCTCGTTTGCAACAAAAGATGCCGCGCGCGCGCCAGACGTAAGCCGAGGTAATACCGCGTTGGAGCTTGGCCGATATATTTCTGGAACAGACGTTCAAGCTGCCTTGCTGAAAAGCCGACATGTTCGGCCAATTCACCACAGGAAAGCGGCTCCTCGATATTTTGTTCCATAGTCGCAACTACCGCCAAGACACGCTGATTGGCAACACCAAGACGCGCCCGAAGTTCCATCCGCTGACGCTCATTCGCATTGCGCATCCGGTGATGGATCAACTCATCGGTCACGGAGGCAGCCACCTCTTGCCCGCACCGTGCATTGATCATGGAGAGCATCATATCAATCGCAGCCGTGCCGCCCGCGCAGGTGAAGCGATTACGATCAATTTCATAAAGCTCGTCGGTCACATCAAGATGCGGAAATTCTTCCCGCAACGATTCATGATTTTCCCAGTGAATGGTGCAGCGAAAACCATCGAGCAAACCCGCTTTTGCCAGCACATAAGAACCCGTACAAACCGAGCCGATGGAAACACCATAAAAGGCAAGACGACGTAATTTTGCGATCAGCAAAGAATGGTCTTGGCGTTGAATATCCACTCCACCGCACACCACGACGTTCGGCATCGGACCGATATCCGCAATGCTGCCATCGGCCTCTAGGCGAATACCGTTTGAGGCCTGCACGGCCGCGCCATCAATCGTGTAAATTTTCCAGTCATAAAGCTGCTGGTGCGAAACGCGGTTCGCCAACCGCAAAGGCTCAATCAAGGACGTAAACGCAATCATCGAAAAATCGGGCACCAGCACAAGACCCAAAGTCTGTGTCACTGAAGTTGATTGTTGCGTTTTTTCGCCAGATTGTGTCATGGCCGCCGCTCCCTCACCCTACCCTTATGTCGGATTTAGGCAAATTCGAGCGGCTTTGGCAATGGGTATCTTTAA
>DAIOVR010000057.1:12676-13854 GCA_036758905.1 Beijerinckiaceae bacterium
GGCATAACCGCATTCAAAGAATTGGTGCGTCGGGAAGATAAAATCGGCGAAAGCCGCAACTCCCAACCCAAAATAGGAGTCGATGTTTGCGCAGGCCAAGCGCGCGCACTATGGCCTTCAATTTTTCTAATGTGTTCCATCAAAGCCATCATCCATCCACCACGCTCGGAATAAACTCACCAAGCTCACCCTTTGTTTTTTGCTTCCCGCAAGGCCGCAAAAACCTCAACGGCCGGATGGCCCGCTAAACCTACCGCTTGCGCTAAATTGGGCTCAGCCGCACGCAAAAAGGGATTGGTTGCTTTCTCAAGCCCTATTGTGGAAGGAATCGTAAATTCACCCTTTGCCCGTAGCGCCTCTACCGCTTGGGCCCGCTTTTGTAACGCGTCATTCCCTCCATCATAGCGAAGGGCAAATCGTGCGTTTGAAAGCGTATATTCATGTCCGCAATATAAAAGCGTCTCGTCTGGCAAGCGCGCCAATTTGGACAATGACGTCCACATCTCAAGCGGCGTGCCTTCAAACAAGCGGCCACAGCCCATGGAGAACAGCGTATCGCCCGCAAAAACGACTTTCGCTTCCGCGCTATAATAAGTGATATGACCGCTCGTATGTCCGGGAGTTTCCAAAATAGTGAAACCCGTCTCGCCCAGTTGCACCTCATCGCCTTCACGAACCGCGACATCAATCGCGGGAATACGATGCGCATCGGCAGCAGGCGCCACAACACGCGCGCCGAACCGTTCTTTTAATGGCTGCAAAGCGGCAATGTGATCGCCATGGTGATGCGTGATGAAAAGATCCGTCAACGTCCATCCGGTCTCTTTGACCGCTTGGAGAATGGGAGCCTCTTCCCCTGCATCAATTGAAGCGGTGCGCCCTGTAGCCTGATCGCGGATAAGAACTCCGAGATTATCCGAACCGATGGCGAATTGATGGATTAAGAGAGGCATAGGTTTTCCTTTTGCTACCGCAGCCCTATATTGTCCTTACAACCGACGAAAAGGAAGCGTTATGGCGCTCGACGTGATCGATATTCGAAGCTTTTACGCCGGACCGCTTGGTCGCGTCACCAAACAGGTGATTTCGAACCATATTCGCCAACGGTGGCATAAAACTCAATCGCTCGCCGTTTTGGGTTTAGGGTACGCAACCCCGTATCTAGATGCCTTTGTCGG
>DAIOVR010000058.1:0-13685 GCA_036758905.1 Beijerinckiaceae bacterium
GGGATTGACACGCCCGATCGCTCGGCCATGCTCGATAATCCGCTCTCCTTAAGGCGGGAATAATAGATCAAGGGACGAACGCATGGGTATTTTTCAACGCGCTGCCAGTGAAATCGCCTATCTACGCGGTGCTTTGCGGACGTTGAATCGCGTGAAGCCGATTAAGTCCACACCCAATCGGACGATGTGTGAGCGGATGGAAGAAGTCGCTCAGCGCCATCCCGATCGAATAGCGCTTATTTCGGAGCGCGAAACCTTCACCTATGGCGAATATAATGGCCGCGCCAATCGCTACGCACGCTTTGCGATGTCGGAAGGAATTGGCAAAGGCGAAACGGTTGTTTTACTAATGCCAAATCGCCCCGAATATCTCGCGATCTGGATGGGTGTTGCGCGCGCGGGTGGTGCGACAGCCTTGCTAAACACAAGTCAAACAGGACAGGCGCTCGCGCATTCAATCAGCATTGTGAAGCCCAAACTCGCGATTATTGCGGTCGAACTGTTAGAAGCGTGGCACAGCGCATTACCCTATCTCGAAAATCCGCCGAAGCTTTTTATCCATGGTGAAACAATCTCCGGCACGCCGCGCATCGATTCATTGATTATGAGTTTTTCGCCTATTGCCTTGTTGCCGGATGAGCGTGCGGTGCTGACGCTTGACGATAAATGTCTATATATTTTCACATCCGGTACAACAGGCTTGCCCAAGGCTGCGAATATCAATCATTATCGCGTGAGTGCGATGGCCCTTGGCTTTTCATCCGTCATGGAAATCAAGTCACGCGATCGGCTTTATGATTGTTTGCCGATGTACCATTCAAATGGCGGTATTTTATCAACGCTTGGTGTTCTCATTCGCGGCGGAAGCGTTGTTATTCGAGAGAAATTTTCTGCACGTGAGTTCTGGTCGGATTGTGTTAAACATCATTGTACAAGATTTTTCTACATTGGTGAATTGTGCCGCTATCTGCTGAACGCGCCACCCGGTCCTTATGATCGCTCTCATTCCATCAAATTGATTTGCGGCAACGGTTTACGCCCCGATATCTGGAAGGCGTTCTCACAACGTTTCGGCATCAACCAAATCCGTGAATTTTATGGCGCAACCGAAGGCAATATTGCTCTGTTTAATTTCGACGCACGCCCCGGTGCGGTCGGGCGCATTCCTAAATGGGCCGAGAAAAGATTTGTGGTCAAAGTCGTTCGTTTCAATGTCGAAAACGAGCGCCCTATGCGTGATGAACAAGGCCATTGCATTCCTTGTAAGCCCGGTGAAATTGGCGAAATCATCGGCGAGATTATCGATGATCCCAACGCACCCGCCAACCGCTTTGAAGGCTATGCCGATAAAAAGGCCGATGAAGCCAAAATATTGCGTAACGCATTCCGCGAGGGCGATGCGTGGTTTCGCTCCGGCGATCTCGTGACGCGTGATAGCCAAGGCTATTTTTATTTTGTTGATCGAATTGGTGATACGTTCCGCTGGAAGGGTGAGAATGTTTCAACCAATGAGGTCGCCGAAACCATCAATACGCATGCAGGTGTTGCCGCTTGCGCCGTCTACGGTGTTTCTATTGAGGGTCACGATGGCAAAGCAGGTATGGCCGCCATTATGCCATCGGATGATGCGCCATTGCATCTCGATGATCTTGCCAAACATCTTGATAAAAATCTTGCTCCCCACGCACGCCCCGTCTTTATTCGCATTCGGCGCGAGATGGATATGACGGGCACGTTTAAACTGCGTAAAACCGATTTGATGCAACAAGGCATTGAGATGTTGGATCTCAATGAAACCCTTCATTGGTTTGACTCGAGCATCCGAACATATCGACTGCTTGATTTAGAAACGCGTGTGGCATTGAAAGAAGGGCGGTTGCGGCTTTAGCCGCGTGCTCGCAACTCGCGACGGATAATTTTTCCTGTAGTCGTCATCGGTAGCGAGTCGACAAACTCTATTTCACGTGGATATTCATGCGCAGATAGGCGCTCTTTAACAAAATCACGAATTTCACTTGCGAGCTGTTCGGACGCGGTAAAGCCAGGTCGCAATACCAAAAAGGCTTTAACAATTTCGGTCCTGAGTGGATCTGGTTTACCAATAGCAGCAGCCAAGGCAACAGCGGGGTGACGGATAAGACAATCCTCAATCTCAACAGGCCCAATGCGATAGCTTGACGAGGTAATCACATCATCATCGCGCCCGATAAATCGGATATAACCTTCTTCATCCTGAATGCCTTGATCGCCCGTTGTCATCCAATTGCCGATGAACTTATCAGCCGTTGCTTTTTCGCGTCGCCAATAGCCAAGAAACATAACGGGGTCGGGGCGACGAATAGCAATTTGTCCGACCTCGCCGGATAAACAGGCGGTGCCGTCCTCGCGGATGATTGCAACCGTGTGTCCAGGTACAGCTTTACCGATAAAGCCCGGTTTGGTCACGCCCAGCAGACCTGACGAGCCTATCACCAAATTACATTCCGTTTGACCATAGGCTTCATTGATGGTGAGGCCAAGTTCTTGTTGCGCCCACACCAATGTCTCTGCACCCAGTGCCTCACCTGCTGAAGCAATGGTGCGCAATTGAATATCATAGCGCGATCGCGGTTCGGGTATCGTACGCAACATGCGTAAGGCGGTTGGCGGAATAAAAATATTTTTGATCTTTAAATCGGCTATCAGTTGCCACGCTTCAGCCGCATCGAATTTTTCAAATTTACGCGCGACGACAGGCACACCAAGCGCAAGCGATGGCAAGAGGCCATTGAGTAATCCACCCGCCCACGCCCAATCGGCTGGCGTCCACAACACATCATCGTGTTGTGGGAAAAATTCATGCACCAATTGAAAACCGGGCAGATGCCCCGGCAACACGCGATGACCATGCAGCGCACCTTTTGGCTGCCCGGTTGTACCGGATGTGTAGATCATCAGCGCAGGATCATCCGGTGTTGTTTCAACAGGTGTAAATGTATCCGCTTGTGAAGCCAAAGCTTCATCATAACCAAGTGCTGATCCTTCCGCTCCATCCACCGAGAGCAGAAGCTTAAAAGGTGGCATGCCATTCGGCATGGAGCGAAGCTTGGCTAAACCTGCTGCATTGGTAATCAACGCACTGACGCCCGCATCATCAAGGCGATAGGCAAGGGCGTCGGTGCCAAACAATACGGCCAAGGGCAAGGCGATGCCGCCCATTTTATAAATCGCTATATGGCTCTCGGCCACTTCGCGCGATTGCGGCAGCAAAATCGCCACGCGCTCACCGCGTGCAATGCCGGATGACACAAGAAGATTTGCCAAGCGATTGGAGTGCGTCCGCAATTCGCCATAGGTGACGGGTTGAACGATACCCGTTTCCTGAACATTCAACAGAGCAAGGCGATCAGGTTCCCGCTCGGCCCATGTATCACAAACCGCCACGCCGATATTGTAGCGCTCCGGAATATCCCACCGGAAAGCTGCGTGAAGCTGTTTCTCATCTCGGATATCGGGAAGCATTAACCGCCTTGGCCCTTTTCAAACCGTGCGCACTTTAAGCGTGGATTGGGGCTTATTGCAATGCAACAGGTGCAGTGCAGCAGGGCTTGTGCCGCCTAGACGGGTAAAGCGCCGTCCGACTTCACTTCCTCCATCACCGCATAGGTGCGTGATTCCTTCACACCCGGCAGTGCCAACACCACATCGCCGAGCAGATTACGGTAGGCTGCCATATCGGCAACGCGGGTTTTGACGAGGTAATCAAACCCGCCGGCCACCATGTGGCATTCCAAAACTTCCGGTGAGCGTTTCACAGCATCGGCAAACCGCTCAAAGACATCGGGTGTGGTTTTATCCAAGGTGACCTCGATAAAGACGAGTAGGCCGAGACCGAGCTTTTGCGGGTCCAGCATCGCGCGATAGCCTAAAACATAATGCTCGCGCTGCAGCCGTTTGATGCGTTCGCTGGCGGCCGTGGGCGACAGCCCGACTTTGTCGGCCAATTCCACCGTCGTGATGCGCCCATCCTCTTGCAGGATTTTCAAGATATGACGGTCGGTGCGATCAAGTTCTTGCATAATTCCCTAAAAATCAGATTTATTTAGTGATTTTCACTATCTAACTCAAAAATGACCAACTTAAAACACTTAAATTTTTGCGATATTAATGGATTATCACATAAACACCATCAGGAGCGCCCGACCATGGCCGATTTTGCCGCTTTCCGTACCGATTTCGCCCCGCGTGACGAGGCCATGGCTGCGGCGCTTTTGGCCAAGGTGGCGCTTGCGCCTCAGGCCGAACGACGGATTGATGCTTCCGCCAGTGGCATGATCGAGGCGATCCGCTCGAAAACATCCGGTTTGGGCGGCGTCGAGGAATTGCTGAGGGAATATTCGCTTTCAACGCCGGAAGGCTTGGCTTTGATGGTGCTGGCTGAAGCCCTATTGCGCGTGCCGGATGCGGCAACCTCTGATCAGCTGATCGAGGATAAGCTCGGCCAGGGCGATTTCTTGCACCATGAGACCCAATCTGGCGCGTTGCTGGTATCAGCTTCGGCTTGGGCGTTGGGTATTACGGCCCGCGTCATCCAGCCGGGTGAAACGCCGGAAAGCATGATCGGCCAATTGGTGAAGCGGCTTGGTCTTCCTGCCGTTCGTACCGCGACCAAACAAGCCATGCGTGTGTTGGGCAGCCATTTTGTGCTTGGCCAGACCATTGGCGAGGCTTTGGATCGGGCGCGTTCGGGTGCAGGGCGCCTTTTCCGTTACTCCTTTGATATGCTCGGCGAAGGCGCCCGCACCCAAGAAGACGCGGACCGCTATTTTACCTCTTATAGTGCCGCGATTGCAGCAATTGGCGAAGCTGCAGGCAATGAGCCTTTGCCCGCGCGTCCCGGTATTTCCGTGAAGCTCTCGGCGCTCCACCCGCGCTATGAATGGGTTTCGCGCGAGCGGGTGATGAAGGAGCTTGTCCCTGTCCTGCTCGATCTGGCCCAACAGGCCAAAAAATACGATATGAATTTCACCGTCGATGCGGAAGAAGCCGATCGGCTTGAACTTTCGCTCGATGTGATTGCTGCCGTGTTCGCCGATCCATCCCTTGCGGGCTGGGACGGTTTTGGTCTGGCGATCCAAGCCTATCAAAAGCGCGCGATGGAGGTGATCGATTGGATTGATGCTCTTGCCGCGCATCACGGTCGCCGCATGATGGTGCGTCTGGTGAAGGGCGCCTATTGGGATTCGGAAGTCAAACGCGCGCAGGAGCGTGGCCTGGCGGATTATCCGGTGTTTACCCGCAAGGCGATGACGGACCTTAATTATGTCGCCTGCGCTGAGCGGTTATTGACGGCGCGCCCCCGCATCTATCCGCAATTTGCGACCCATAATGCTTTAACGGTAGCCTCCATTCTGGAGCGGGCAGGGGGCGTTGAAGGCTTCGAGTTTCAGCGGTTGCATGGCATGGGCGATGCGCTTTATCAGCATTTGCTCAAAGACCGTCCCGGCCTTGCCTGCCGCACCTATGCGCCTGTGGGTGGCCATAGCGATTTGTTGGCCTATCTCGTGCGCCGTTTGCTTGAAAACGGCGCGAATTCATCGTTCGTTTCGGTCGCCGCCGATCCGAATGTGCCCGTCGAGACGCTGCTGACCCGTCCGCAAGCGATCATCGCTAAGGCGGATAAAGCCCGTCATCCGCATTTGCCGATGCCTGCCGATTTATATGCGCCGCGTCGGCGCAATTCGTCCGGTGTGGAGCTTGGTCATGCGGCCTCGCTTGATGGGCTTTTGGCTGAGATCGAGACATCTAAGGCGGTTGCGCCCCATGCGGTTCCGCTGATCGATGGCAAATCCATTGCGGGCTCGGCCCGGGATATCCTTTCTCCGATTGATGGTCAGCTGAAGGTCGGAACAGTCGTTGAGGCTGATGCCGCCACCGCCACATTAGCCATGGAAGCGGCTCGCAAGGGTTTCCGCGCATGGGACAGAACGCCCGCAGCAAACCGCGCCTCAGCGCTCGAAAAAGCAGCCGATCTGTTGGAAGCACGGCGCGGCCTCTTCCTGCATCTTTTGCGGGTAGAAGCAGGCAAGACTCTGGATGATGCATTGTCGGAATTGCGCGAAGCCGTCGATTTCTGCCGCTATTATGCAGCGGAAGCCCGCGCCATTTGCGGCGAAGGCGAGGTTCTCCCGGGTCCAACGGGTGAGGATAACCGCTTGGTACGACGCGGACGCGGCGTGTTTGTCTGCATCAGCCCGTGGAATTTCCCGCTCGCGATTTTCTTGGGCCAAGTCACAGCCGCGCTCGCCGCGGGCAATGCGGTGATCGCCAAGCCTGCCGAGCAAACCCCTTTGGTGGCGTTTGAAGCGGTCAAACTGCTGCATGAAGCGGGTGTGCCGGGATCGGCGTTGCATTTCGTTCCGGGTGCGGGCGAGACGGGTGCGGCTTTGGTGTCTCATCCTGCCGTTGGTGGTGTTGCGTTCACGGGTTCGACCGAAACCGCATGGCGGATCAACCGCTCGCTCGCGGCCAAAGACGGCCCGATTGTTCCCCTGATTGCCGAAACCGGCGGCATCAACGCCATGATCGTCGATGCAACGGCCCTATCCGAGCAGGTATCGGACGATGTCGTGATGTCAGCCTTCCGTTCGGCAGGGCAGCGCTGCTCGGCCTTGCGCCTTATGTGTGTGCAGGACGATGTAGCGGATAAAATGATCGAGATGATCGCGGGTGCGGCTAAGGAGCTCAAAATCGCCGATCCGCGCGATCCGTCGACCCATATCGGTCCGGTGATCGATGCGGAAGCCAAAGCGGGGCTGGACGCCCACATCGCCAGCATGGCCAAAACCGCGAAGCTGCATTTTGCCGGTGTTGCACCGAAAGGCGGCACCTATGTCGCACCGCATTTGTTCGAAATTGGGAAAGTCACCGATCTTCAAAGCGAGGTCTTTGGCCCCATCTTGCACGTTGTCCGGTGGAAATCAGGCCAGTTGGATGCGCTTCTCGAGGCCATTGACGGTTTAGGCTATGGCCTGACGCTGGGCGTGCATTCGCGCATCGATACGGTCGTTGAAAAGATCGTCGATCGGCTGGACGCGGGCAATTGCTACATCAACCGCAACATGATCGGCGCGGTGGTTGGCACCCAACCCTTTGGTGGATCACGCCTTTCCGGCACAGGCCCGAAGGCAGGCGGGCCAGACTATCTCCGCCGCTTCACGCTGGAGCAAACGGTGACGGTAAATACGGCCGCGGCGGGTGGTAATGCTAGTTTGATTGCGATGGGGGAGTGAAAGCCACCCATCCATCATTGCGAGCGATGAGCGAAGCAACCCAGCTGATGGCGCAGGAATAAGTGCTGCGGTGACGCCGCGCGCCCGATATGATCGTTTAGCTGGGTTGCTTCGCGTTCGCTCGCAATGACGATTCAAAACTGAGCGTGTTTTTTCACGCCACGAGAGTCGACATTCGCTCCAACTTTCTATATGCACCCCACTTCAACTCACAACAGCGAGCCGAAGCGCTGACGGATGAGCCCTAGGGCTTCTGAGGTCAAACCGGCAGGAGATAGATATGAATATTATTCAGCAGCTCGAAAAAGAGCAGGCCGATAGACTAGCCGCAGCCCGTCCGATTCCGGATTTTGAGGCCGGCGATACGGTCCAAGTCAATGTGAAGGTGGTCGAAGGCGACCGTTCGCGCGTTCAGGCCTATGAAGGCGTCTGCATTGCGCGCAATGGCGGTGGCATCAATGAAAGCTTCACGGTTCGCAAGATTTCCTACGGCGAAGGCGTCGAGCGCGTTTTCCCGGTTTATTCGCCAATGATCGACTCGATCAAGGTGATCCGTCGCGGCACAGTGCGTCGCGCCAAGCTCTATTATCTGCGTGACCGTCGCGGCAAATCGGCCCGTATCGTCGAGCGCAAGACCGGCCACGGCATCGAAGACAAGGCCTAAGCCCTTTTGGTTTTCTGGCTTTTTGACGAGGCGCGGCCAGATATGGGCGCGCCTTTGTCGTTTTAAACCCTATCGAAATGCGTTGAACCCTGATGCCGTTTTCTGGCAATAAGGGAAAACACCATCCAACGGCGAGTAATATCATGGCAAATTCCTCAGCACCTCGTACCCTTTATGACAAGATCTGGGACGATCACGTCGTCGATACACAGCCGGATGGCACCTGCCTCCTCTATATTGACCGCCATCTGGTGCATGAAGTCACCTCGCCACAGGCCTTTGAAGGCCTGCGTATGACGGGCCGCAAGGTTCGCGCGCCGGAAAAGACGCTGGCTGTGGTCGACCACAACGTTCCTACATCCGATCGTTCGCATGGTATTTCTGACCCAGAAGCCGCGACCCAGGTGGCGGCTTTGGCCGAGAACGCCCGTGAATTCGGCATCGAATATTTCAACGAGCTCGATAAGCGCCAGGGCGTTGTCCACATCATCGGACCAGAGCAGGGCTTCACCCTTCCCGGCACCACGATTGTGTGCGGCGACAGCCATACCTCAACGCATGGCGCGTTTGGCGCGTTGGCGCACGGCATCGGCACATCGGAAGTCGAGCATGTGCTCGCCACCCAAACGCTTATCCAGTCCAAAGCCAAGAATATGCGCATCACGGTTGACGGCAAATTGCCCGCTGGCGTGACGGCGAAGGATATTATTTTGGCCATCATCGGCGAAATCGGCACCGCAGGCGGCACCGGCCATGTCATGGAATATACCGGCGAAGCGATCCGCGCTTTGTCGATGGAAGGCCGCATGACCATCTGCAACATGTCGATCGAAGGCGGCGCGCGCGCTGGCCTCGTGGCACCAGATGAGAAAACCTATGCCTATCTCATGGGCCGCCCGAAGGCACCAAAGGGCATGGCATGGGATATGGCCAAAGCCTATTGGGAAACGCTCGTCACCGATGAAGGCGCGCATTTCGACCGCGAAATTCGCCTCGACGCCGCCAATCTCCCGCCAATCGTTACGTGGGGCACGAGCCCTGAAGACGTTGTCTCGGTTGCAGGCGTTGTGCCCCATGCCGATAGCGGCCACACGGAACAGAAGAAGGCGGCAATCGCCCGCGCGCTCGATTATATGGGCCTAAAGGGCGGCGAGAAGATGACCGATATCAAGCTTGACCGCGTATTCATCGGCTCCTGCACCAATGGCCGCATCGAGGATTTGCGCGCCGTTGCGAAGGCCGTTGAGGGCAAGAAGGTGGCTTCCACCGTTTCCGCCATGATCGTACCGGGCTCTGGCCTAGTGAAATTGCAGGCTGAGGAAGAAGGTCTCGATAAGATCTTCAAGGCCGCAGGCTTTGACTGGCGCGAGCCGGGTTGCTCGATGTGCCTGGCGATGAACGCTGATAAGCTTGCTCCGGGCGAGCGTTGCGCCTCAACCTCGAACCGCAACTTCGAAGGCCGTCAGGGCTTCAAGGGTCGTACGCATCTGGTGTCGCCCGTCATGGCCGCAGCAGCAGCGATTGAAGGACATTTCGTTGATGTGAGGAATTGGGGTTAATCACCCTTATTCCTCTTTGACTTCCGTTAGAACCTATTCTCATTCGAGGCCAATACAATGCAGCCCTTTACCACTCTCACCGGTGTCGCAGCCCCTCTCGACATTATGAATGTCGACACCGACATGATTATTCCGAAGCAATATCTGAAAACCATCAAGCGCACGGGCTTGGGCACAGGCCTATTCGCGGAAATGCGCTTTAATGAAGATGGTAGCGAAAATCCCGATTTCGTTCTCAACAAGCCAGCCTATCGCAAGGCCGAGATTCTTGTTGCGGGCGATAATTTCGGCTGCGGTTCATCGCGTGAGCATGCACCATGGGCGCTTCTTGATTTCGGCATCCGTTGCGTAATCTCAACCAGCTTCGCCGATATTTTTTATAACAACTGCTTCAAGAACGGCATCTTGCCGATCAAGGTTTCGCAAGAAGACCTCGACAAGCTGATGGAAGATGCGCGTCGCGGTGCAAATGCGACGATGACGGTAGATCTTCAAGCTCAGGAAATTCATGGGCCAGATGGTGGCGTTGTGAAGTTCGACATGGACGAGTTCCGCAAGCATCTTCTTCTCAACGGCCTCGATGATATCGGCCTGACGATGGAAAAAGCGCCTTCGATCGATACCTACGAATCCAAGGCCGCTAAATCCCGCCCTTGGCTCTAAAAACTCTCATCTTTCCCTTTCCCGTTTTCTAAAAGAGTTCATCCATGGCAACGCAAAAACTCCTCCTTCTGCCCGGCGACGGCATCGGCCCTGAAGTGATGACCGAAGTTCAAAAACTCGTCTCGTGGATGAACAAAACTGGCATGGGATCGTTTGAAACCGAAAGCGATCTTGTCGGCGGTTCCGCATATGACGCGCATAAGGTCGCTATCACCGATGCTGCGATGAAACTCGCTCATGAATCGGATGCGGTTGTATTCGGTGCGGTAGGCGGCCCTAAATGGGATAAGGTGCCTTATGAAGCGCGTCCGGAAGCAGGTCTTTTGCGTCTGCGTAAAGAGTTAGAACTTTTCGCCAATCTTCGCCCGGCCATTTGCTATCCGGCACTTGCTGATGCGTCTTCCTTGAAGCGTGATCTGGTTGAAGGTCTCGATATCGTCATCGTACGCGAACTCACAGGCGGCGTTTATTTCGGCGAGCCGAAAGAAATCGTCACGCTTGAGAATGGCGAGAAGCGTGCGGTTGATACGCAGGTTTATACAACGCATGAAATCGAGCGCATTGGCCGTGTCGCGTTTGAAATGGCCCGCAAGCGTAAGAACAAAGTAACCTCGTCGGAAAAGCGCAATGTCATGCGCTCGGGTGTGTTGTGGAACGAAGTGATCACCGCGCTTCACAAGCGTGAATATCCGGATGTGATGCTCGAGCATCAACTCGCTGATGCGCTTGGCATGCAGCTTGTGCGTTGGCCTAAGCAGTTTGACGTGATCGTCACCGATAATCTCTTTGGCGATATGCTGTCCGATGTCGCCGCCATGCTCACGGGTTCGCTCGGTATGTTGCCATCCGCTGCACTCGGCGCGACGAATGAAAAAACCGGTAAGCGCAAAGCCATGTACGAGCCCGTGCATGGTTCGGCTCCCGATATTGCTGGCAAGGGCTTGGCCAATCCGATTGCGATGTTCGGTTCTTTCGCAATGACCTTGCGCTATTCTTTCGGCATGACCAATGAAGCCGATTTGCTCGAGCGCGCGATCTCGGATGTGCTCGATCAGGGTTTGCGCACGAAGGATATTGCATCACCAGGACAAAACGCCGTGAGCACCACTGAAATGGGTGAAGCGGTTCTCAAGCAATTGCAAAAAATTGCGGGCTAAGGATTAACAATCGAATGGCATTGCCGATAACACGCGACGAGATCACGGAAGCCTATCACCGGATCGCGCCGCATATTCGGCATACACCGCTCTTGCCGCTCAATGCCAATACGTTTGGCCTTGATGCAGCAATCCTTTTTAAACTTGAATTTTTGCAGCATGCTGGTTCGTTTAAATCGCGTGGTGCGTTTAATGGTTTGCTCTCTTCACCATTGCCAAAAGCAGGCGTGACAGCGGCATCGGGCGGCAATCATGGAGCGGCTGTTGCATTTGCTGCTCGTCAACTTGGCGTCAAAGCCAAAATTTTTGTCCCCGAAATTTCATCGCCGATCAAGATTGAAACTATACGCTCCTTCGGCGCGGAGGTTGTTGTCGGTGGTGCGCGATATGATGATGCCCAAGCGGCTTGTAATACCTATGCAAACGAAAGCGGATCGCTGCTCATTCATCCTTTTGATGCCCTCACCACTCTTGCAGGCCAAGGAACGATTGCATTGGAATGGGAGGCTGATGATGCCTTACCCGATACCGTCCTCATTGCCTGCGGCGGCGGCGGGCTGATTGGTGGCATGGCGGCATGGTGGCATAATAAAGTGAAGATCATCGGTGTTGAACCGGAAGGTTCACGATGCTTGCACGCGGCTCTTGAAGCAGGTGGACCTGTTCCCGTCGAAGTGAATTCGGTTGCAGGGGATTCGCTTGGTGCAAAGCGGGTCGGACAAATGGCGTTTGATATTGCTAAAGCTGCCGTCGATCACGTGGCCCTTGTAAGCGATGACGCTATTCGTGAAGCACAAAAAATTCTATGGAGCGACTTCCGCATTATGAGTGAACCGGGTGGCGCTGCTGCTTTGGCGGCTCTTCTTTCTGGCGCTTATAAACCTCAGCGCGGCGAGCGAATCGGCGTTCTCTTGTGTGGTGCTAATGTTGACCCGACGACGGTGATAAAACTTTGAATAGTTCACACTAGGAATTTGTAATTGTTACAAATTAATCACCAAATTTTTTGTGTTTAAATTTTACATTTATATTCGTTGATTAAGGAGCGTACGGCTTCTATATCGAATCGAAACGATCAAAGGAGCACGTCATGTTTCCCCAACAATTGCAGGATGGTTACAAGGCATTCGTCGCTGGTCGGTTACCACGTGAGCGCGAGCGGTTTGAAGAGCTCGCTGCGACAGGTCAAAAACCGGAAATCATGGTGATTGGCTGCTGTGATAGCCGCGTCTCACCGGAAGTTATTTTTGATGCGCGTCCCGGCGAATTATTCGTCGTGCGTAATGTTGCAAATTTAGTGCCGCCCTATGAAACGGCAGGCGAATATCACGGCACATCGGCAGCCTTAGAATTTGCGGTGCAAGCACTGCGCGTCAAACATATTGTTGTTTTAGGTCATGGCCGCTGTGGTGGTATTCGCGCCTACGCAGATGATGAAAGCCAGCCGCTGTCGCCCGGCGATTTTATCGGTAAATGGATTAATCTAGTAACACCGGCTGCCAAAGAAATGGGACCTCGCGGATCCCTGAGTTTTGATGATTACGCTGAAAAATTGGCGCTCGCTTCAATCGGCAAAACGCTTGAAAATTTAA
Organism: Beijerinckiaceae bacterium; assembly: GCA_036758905.1. Lineage (GTDB taxonomy): Bacteria > Pseudomonadota > Alphaproteobacteria > Rhizobiales > Beijerinckiaceae > CAIUPE01. The sequence continues at coordinate 12,907 of DAIOVR010000058.1, forward strand.
TGACATTTCCCTGCGTAAATATTTTGGCAGGTCGCGGCAAAATAGGACTTCATGGCGCCTATTTCGATGTCTTCTCAGGATCGTTAAAAATTCGCGATTCCGTCACCGGCCAGTTTCATGCGGCGATGGAAGATTTACCAGCTCGCGTATCCTTAATGCGAGCGGAAGAGGTTTAGTCCCGTAATTGTAATACCGTCCTTTAACCGTCATGGCCGGGTTTGGCTCGGCCATCCACGACATACTTAAAAGGACCGCGTTATGCTCTCAGTCATGGATGGCAGGCACAGTGCCTGCCATGACATGCTGGAATAGAATTGCCGATTAAGCCTTTGGCTTTAGCAGCTTCCGGTTAATCAGCGACTCGGCAATTTGAATCGCATTCAGCGCTGCACCCTTGCGTAAATTGTCTGACACGCACCAGAAAGCTAAACCATTCTCAACGGTCGAGTCTTCGCGGATGCGCGAAATATAGGTTGCATCTTCGCCGGCTGCTTCATGCGGCGTGATATATCCACCCGGTTCGCGCTTATCGACGACAAGGCAGCCCGGCGCCGAGCGAAGTATCGCGGTGGCTTCCTCTGCCGTAATCGGATTTTCAAATTCCACATTCACCGCTTCCGAATGCGCGATAAAGACAGGCACGCGAACGCAGGTTGCTGTTAGCTTGATCTTCGGATCGAGAATCTTCTTCGTCTCGACGACCATCTTCCATTCTTCTTTCGTATACCCGTCATCGAGGAACACATCGATATGCGGGATCACGTTGAAGGCGATACGCT
>DAIOVR010000059.1:0-13121 GCA_036758905.1 Beijerinckiaceae bacterium
GTCTTGGAAGTACGCTCCAGAGATGTGCCGTTTATTTTGGAAGACGGCCAGACCGTCGGCCGCCTCGTTTACGAGCGGATGGCCGCACTGCCCGATATGCTCTATGGCAAGGATCTAGGTTCGAACTATCAGGCCCAAGGCCTAAAACTCTCGAAGCACTTCAAGGCGCCTTAAGCACGGATTTACTTTCAATAGTTTGAAATCGCTTTGGCATAGGCCGCCATTTGCTTCTTGCCAAATTCGGTCATTTGAATCGATTTGGCGCGTCCATCGACGGCATCTTGAACTTGGGTAATCAATTTTAATTTCTCAAGCGCCCGAAGGTGTTGCCGAACGGAAGCGTCGGTCGCCTGAGTATAGTCGTAAATCGCCGATAATTTGGCTTTGAACTCGTGTTCAGAAAGAAAAATAAGAATTTCGATACTCGTATGCGTACGAGATTTGAATATCGTCTGTTCGATTTCGACGAGTCGTCTGCGTCGCTTCGCTATTTCCGAAATAGCGATAGTGTCAATTTTTTCGGGCATTTTTTAAGACAAAACTCAACGATAAGTATAAATGCGGATCGAGAATTATCACACCGACAAGAATAAAAATCTGAAATGTTTTTCGGTATATTCAATAAATCAATATCTATACTAAATGAAATTAATATTTCTAATTGATAGTCTAATTTTGCGATCTATTAGAATAGAAAATACTATTAAATTATATAAATATAAAATATGCTTATAAACTTCTTGGTTAAATTGTTTAAAAATTCACGTCGAATTTTGTATTATGACCCGTTCACTGAAGGACAATCCGCCTAAACCCGGATGAAATAAGCCAATTGTCCCCTTGATCCGTGAACCGATCCCAACTACGTCCGATAGTCGTTGGTTTTAACAATGAAATGCCATCTTCCGCCGTTTGAAAGTTGAATGACCTTGCCCTCTCCCGCCTCCCGCCGCCGAACCTTTGCCATTATCTCGCATCCTGATGCCGGTAAAACCACGCTGACAGAGAAGCTCCTGTTAATGGGCGGCGCTATTCAGCTTGCAGGCGAAGTCAAAGCCAAGAAAAGCGGCACCCAAACGCGTTCTGATTGGATGGGAATTGAGCGTGAGCGCGGCATTTCGGTCGTCACATCGGTGATGACCTTTGAATATGCCGATTGTGTTTTTAACCTGCTCGATACGCCGGGCCATGAAGACTTTTCTGAGGATACTTATCGCACGCTGACCGCGGTTGATTCCGCCGTCATGGTAATCGATGCGGCTAAAGGCATTGAGGCACGCACGCGAAAACTGTTCGAAGTTTGCCGTTTGCGTGACATTCCTATTGTTACCTTCATCAATAAGATGGACCGCGAAACGCGAGATCCGTTTGACCTGTTGGATGAGATCGAAAAGACACTGGCTTTGGACACGGCGCCTATCAATTGGCCTATCGGGCAGAGCAAAAGCTTTGCGGGAACCTATGATTTTAAGCGCAATCGCGTTCGTCGGATCGATACCGATGAAGAGCCGATGACGGTGAATGGTCCGGAGGATTCACGTGTCGGAGCCTTATTGCCGGAGCATGAATGGCCGGCATTTCTCGATCAGATTTCCTTGGCCCGCGAAGCCTGTCGGCCGTTTGAGCTTGAGGCCTTTCGCGAGGGTCATTTGACGCCCGTGTTTTTTGGCTCGGCGCTTCGGAATTTTGGTGTGCGGGATCTGATTGATGCCATGGCCGAAATCGCCCCGCCGCCACGCGCGCAAGAAGCCGATACAAGAACGGTCAACGCCGAAGAAGCAAGAATGACCGGTTTCGTGTTCAAAATTCAGGCGAATATGGATCCGAACCACCGCGACCGTATTGCCTTTATCCGCGTGTGTTCCGGTAAACTTGAGCGTGGCATGAAGGCCAAACTGGTGCGAACAGGAAAAGCTTTACCGATCAATGCGCCGCAGTTCTTTTTCGCCCGAAACCGCGCTTTGGCCGAGGAGGCATTTGCCGGAGACGTCGTTGGTATTCCCAATCATGGAACGCTGCGCATTGGCGATACGCTCACGGAAGGTGAGGAATTGGTGTTTCGCGGCGTGCCAAGCTTCGCGCCGGAAATTTTGCGACGCGTTCGCTTAAAAGACGCCATGAAGGCCAAAAAGCTGCGTGAGGCGCTGGAGCAATTGGGCGAAGAAGGCGTCGTTCAATTGTTTATCCCCGCCGATGGCTCAGGCGCGATTGTCGGCGTGGTTGGCGCTTTGCAGCTCGATGTCTTGCTCGAGCGGTTACAGGCAGAATATGGCGTCACGGTTGAATTTGAGCCGTCTCGCTTCACGATCTGCCGGTGGATCGCGTCTAAAGATAAAATCGAGCTACAGAAATTTATTGATAGTCATTTATCCTCGATCGCACATGATCTCGACGGTGCGCCCGTCTTCTTGGCGCCATCGGCCTTCACGCTCAATTATGAGCATGAGCGTTGGCCAGCGATTGAAGTGACCGATGTGAAAGATTATCAGATACGCGAAAAAGTCGCATAACAAGAACGAGAAAACGATAATGGCGCTTCCATCGGGGCAGGAACTTAAGATCACCGAAGCAACGCTTCGCGACGTGGTGAAAGTCATTTTCCGGTCGGCCGGATCAAATGAGCGCGAATGTGATCTCCTCGCCGATCATCTCGTCGAAGCCAATCTCAAAGGCCATGACTCGCATGGCGTGGGTATGATCCCCGCTTATATCACCTCGTTAAAAGCCAATGAATTGGTGCTTAATCACGCGCCGCGCCTCGTTACCGATACCGGTGGGGCGCTGGTTCTCGATGGTGGCGGCGGTCTTGGCCAATCCATTGCCCATGATGCGATGGTCATAGGCATTGAACGGGCTAAAAAGACCGGATCGGCGATTGTTGCGCTGAACAACAGCCATCATATCGGCCGGATCGGGCACTGGGCCGAGCAATGCGCGCGGGAAGGGCTGGTATCGATCCATTTTGTGAATGTGATTTCCGAACCTGTCGTTGCTCCTTTTGGCGGCAAGGTGCCAAAGCTTGTCACCAATCCGATCTCCATTGGCATTCCACGGCGGGACGCGGCCCCGGTCATCGTCGATTTTGCGACGAGCAAACTGGCCCATGGCAAAATCCGGGTCGCCTATAACAAAGGCGTCAAGGTTCCCGATGGCACCCTGATCGATGCCGAAGGCCGGCCGACCAATGATCCGGCGGCGATGTTTGAAGCCCCAACGGGAGCTATTTTGCCCTTTGGCGAGCATAAAGGCTGGACGCTGGCCTTTGCATGCGAGGCGCTCGCGGGCGCGCTGACGGGCGGTCAGGCGATGAAAGGTCCGACCACCAAAAAAGCCATTATCAACAATATGCTCTCGATTATCGTCTCGCCTGAAGCATTGGGCACGCAGGCAAATTATCTCTCGGAGCTTGAAAGCTTCGTGCACTGGGCCCAATTACCCAGTGAAGGCCAATCGCCAACGGTACTCTTGCCGGGTGATCCTGAGCGGGCAACCAAGGCGGAGCGTTTGGAGCATGGTATTCCGGTGGATCGTAACACATGGCTTCAAATCGTTGCGGCAGGACAATCGGTTGGCGTCTCGGATGCCGACCTTAATGCCTATATCGGCTAACGGCTTGCTTCCTCTCCCATGACAGGCCATAGACACCCATGGTGTGGCGCGCATGAGCGGATCGGGATCACGAGAAAGAACGCATGACGGGTTCGACTGATCAACCGATATCCGCGCCTGAAAAGCCGAAGCCGGAGCATAAAATCACCCGTTGGCTCGGCCCGATGCTTAGCCTTGCGCTGATTGTGGGCTCGTTTTTCGTGCTCCGAACCGAGCTGGCCGACGTAACCCTCGCCGATATTCAACAGGGCATTCATAAAGCCAGTAGCGGGCAATTGTTTCTGGCCATCGGCTTTACCGTGCTGAGCTATATTTTCTTGGCAGGCTATGACGCGCTCGCCATGCGCCAGCTCGGCCTTAAGATTAAGCTCGCCACCGTCGTTTTTGCCTCGTTTACGAGCTATGCCATCTCTTTCACGCTTGGTTTCCCGCTTTTAACCGCCGGAACGGTGCGCTACCGGATCTATTCGGCGAGCGGCGTTTCCTCGTCAAAAGTGATGAGTCTCACTTTGATCGCGGGCATGACCTTTATTCTCGGCATGGCGGTGGTCGTCGGTGTCGGCCTGATGTGGCAGTCGGAAGCGATTTCCACGATCAATCAAGCCACCGCCCATCTCAACCAGCTCGCCGGAATGGCGGTTCTCTCGGCCATTTTGGTGTATCTCGTCTGGGCGGCGGCCAAGAGGCGCCATGTCCGCATCAAGCATTTCTTGATTGAGCTTCCGACCCTTAAAGTTTCTCTGGGCCAATTGGCCTTAGGCGCCGCCGATGTCTGCGCCGCTTCCGCCGTGCTTTATGTCTTATTGCCGGAAGGCCATGGCATCGCCTTTGAAACCTTTGCCGCCGTCTATGCTTTTGGCTGTATTTTGGGCGTCATCAGCAATGTTCCGGGCGGCATTGGCGTGCTGGAGAGCACCATTCTCGGCGCGTTTTCGAGTGTCGGAAAGTCCGATTTGCTGGGCGCGCTGCTGCTTTTTCGGCTTTGTTATTATCTCGGCCCCTTTGTTTTAGCGGTCGGAAGCCTTGGCATTTATGAAATTGTCATGCGACTGTCACGGATCCGTGAGCGAATCCTCGATCGCTAAATCGGCGAGGGATGCTTTGATCGGATGAAAGAGGGTTACGGGGGCATGGACGGCACTCAGTCTGCACTATTGCCAGAAGTACTCGATGCGCTTTCCGATCCCGTGATTATGGTGGATGGGCGCAAAGTGGTTACCTTTGCCAATGCCGCTTCTCTCATCGCATGGCCCGCTTTGACGCGCGGAACGCCCTTGTCCTTCACACTGCGCGCTCCCGATCTGATCGAGGCCATTGATGATGTGCTGGCCCGCAAGACGACTGTTTCGCGCGGAACAATGACGGAGCGCCAGCCTGTCGAACGATTTTTCGAGTTTCAAGTGGTAGGCCTTTCGCCCTCCGCCAATGCGAGCCCGCGCACCGCACCTGCCGCTGTTCTCGTGTTTCGCGATCTGACGGAAGCACGCCGCTTGGAATCGATGCGGGTCGATTTCGTGGCCAATGCGAGCCATGAATTACGCACGCCGCTGGCCTCGCTCCTCGGATTTATCGAAACCTTGCAAGGCCCGGCGCGCAATGATCCGCATGCCCAAAGCCGATTCCTGGATATTATGCGCGAGCAAGGCCGCCGCATGGCGCGCTTGATCGACGATCTTCTATCGCTCTCCCGCGTCGAGATGAGCGAGCACCGTCGCCCGGTCGATAAAGTCGATTTGGGGGCCCTGATCCGGCAAGTTGTCGATACGCTCCGACCCGTGGCCGAGGAACGGCAGGTTAGTTTCAAGCTTAGCCTCCCCGATCAAGCCCTCTATGTCATCGCCGATCACGATGAATTGATGCGGGTTGCCGAGAATTTGATCGAAAACGGCATCAAATACGGCCAGACGGGCAAACAGCTTGATGTCTCGCTTAAGATTCACGACCAAAATTCTGAACAACCCTGTGAATGCCATTTAAGAGTTCAGGATTACGGTCCCGGCATCCCGTCGGAACATCTGCCCCGGTTAACCGAGCGGTTTTACCGGGTCGATGCCTCGGCCAGCCGTGAGACGGGCGGCACAGGCCTTGGCCTCGCCATCGTCAAGCACATTGTCAACCGCCACCGCGGCCGGCTGATGATTGAGAGCGAGCTCGGTTCGGGCTCGACCTTCCACGTCTATTTGCCTTTGCACGGGATAAAATAGCGGGCTGCCTCGTAATTCACTCAGCCGTCTTGGATTTGTCACAAAGCTGTCATGCAGACCGGATACGGGCATGTCATCGTGGTACGAAACCGCGCTATGCCGATGGCGTTCTCCTTGTATTAAGAACCCACGGCAGTACACAAAAGGAGATAGTCCCGTGAAATTCTCATCCCTGATTGCCGCTGGCTTTGCCTTGGCAGCCTCTGTATCTGTAGCGTTCGCCGAAGACATTTCAGGTGCGGGTGCTACTTTCCCATACCCAATCTATTCGAAATGGGCTGATGCCTATAAGAAGGTTTCGGGTGTAGGCCTCAACTATCAGTCGATCGGCTCCGGCGCAGGCCGCAAGCAAATCCAAGCCAAGACCGTTACCTTCGGCGCGACCGATATTCCTCAGAAGGAAGAATATCTCAACACGAACGGCTTCGTTCAGTTCCCAATGGTCATGGGTGGCATTGTTGCTATCGTCAACCTTGAAGGCGTTGCCGGTGGCGATCTCGTTCTCGACGGCGACACGCTTGCCAATATCTATCTCGGCAAGGTTAAGACCTGGGACGACGCAGCGATTTCGAAGCTCAACCCAAAGTCAAAGCTTCCTTCTTTGCCAATCATCGTGATCCGTCGCTCGGACGGTTCGGGCACGACGTTCAACTTCACGACCTATCTCTCGGCTGTTAGCGCAGACTTCAAGAAGAGCGTCGGTGCAGGTGAAGCCGTTGAATGGCCAGTTGGTATCGGCGCAGCAGGTAATGCTGGCGTTGCTGCAAACGTCATGCAGACCAAGGGTTCGATCGGTTATGTCGAATACGCCTATGCAACGCAGAATGGCCTTGCATGGACCGACATGGTCAATTCGGCTGGTAAGCGCGTGAAGCCAACTCTGTCGTCGTTCAAGGCAGCTGCTGCTAAGGGTGACTGGGCGAATGCGAAGAATTTCTACCTCATTCTCGCCAACTCACCTGGTGAAGCTTCATGGCCAATGATGGCAACGACCTTCATCCTCATGTATGCTCAGCCTTCTGATCCAGCAGCCTCCTCGGCAGCGCTCAAATATTTCGATTGGGCCTATTCGAACGGTGGCAAGATGGCAGAAGATCTTGACTATGTGCCAATGCCAGACTCGGTCATCGCCCAGGTTCGTTCGGCCTGGAAGGGCATCGCTAAGTAAGTCTTTTACGACTGATCAATCGTGGAGCGGCGGTTCTCGCCGCTCCATTCTACCCTTCGACGGAGAGCTGCCGTGACAACCATATCGGAAAGTTCAAAAAACCTAGATATGTCCCTTTCCAATGATCGGGCTCGCGTTCTCAAAAGTCTCGTCTTTAGCGATACATTATTTTCCTTCGCGACCCGCGCAGCGGCCTATGCGGTTCTGCTTCTTCTCGCTGGCATCATCATCTCGTTGATTGTCGGCGCATGGCCGGCCATGAAAGCCTTTGGCTTTGAATTTCTCGTTATACAACGGTGGGCACCGCAGCTTGAGCCCGAGCCTGTTTTAGGCGCCTTAGCGCCCATCTACGGAACGCTTGTATCCTCGTTTATTGCGATGTTGATCGCTGTTCCCTTTGGTCTCGGTATCGCTATTTTCCTTACCGAACTTTGCCCGCATTCGATCCGCCGTCCGATCCGCTTGGCCATTGAACTTTTGGCCGGTATTCCGTCGATCATTTATGGCATGTGGGGCTTCTTTGTTCTGGGACCATTCTTGGCCAATTATATCGAGCCGAGCATTGTCGCTGCTGTCGTCAACATCCCTGTGCTTAACAGCATATTCAGCGGTGAAATGGTATCCAATCTCAGCCTGTTCAACGCGTCGCTCATCTTGGCGATCATGATCTTGCCTTTCATCACAGCCATCGCCGTCGATGTGTTCTCGACCGTACCTCCGGTGTTGAAAGAGGCCGCCTATGGTATCGGGTGCACGACATGGGAAGTGGTCAACAATGTGGTGCTCCCCTTCACCCGCGTAGGTGTGGTTGGTGGTGTGATGTTGGCTTTGGGCCGCGCTTTGGGTGAAACCATGGCCGTTACCTTCATCATCGGTAACAGCTTTAAAATCACGGGCTCAATTTTCGCACCAAGCACTACGATTTCAGCAGCAATTGCTAGCGAGTTTGCGGAAAGTGAAGGGCTTCACCAGTCTGCATTGATCCTGCTCGGTTTACTGCTGTTCGTCTTGACTTTCATCGTCCTTGCCACGGCGCGTTTCATGTTGATGCGTCTAGAAAAACGCGCAGGAGCTTAACACCATGGCAAGTTATGCTGCACGCCGTCGCAACAGCACGTTCATTATGGGTCTCTGCCTCGCTGCCACCGGTATCGGTGTCGTTTGGCTGTTTCTGATTTTATTTTCGCTGCTCGTAAACGGCATTCCCGGATTAACCTTCGCGGTCTTTACGGAAATGACCCCACCACCCGGCGAACATGGCGGCGGCTTGCTCAATGCGATTTTTGGAAGCCTCTTGATGACGATCATCGGCGTCGGCATCGGCGCGCCGATCGGTATTTTGGCGGGCACTTATTTGGCGGAGTATGGCCGTCATTCAAAGATCACGCCCGTCATTCGCTTTATCAATGATATTCTTTTGAGCGCGCCATCGATCATCATCGGCTTATTTGTCTATGGTGCCGTTGTCGTGCCGATGCGAAGCTTCTCGGCCGTTGCGGGATCGATTGCTTTGGCCGTGATCGTTATTCCCGTTGTTGTCCGCACGACCGAAGATATGCTTTTGCTGGTACCTAATACGTTACGCGAAGCAGCATCGGCTTTGGGTTTGCCGCGTTCCTTCGTCATCCGTCGTGTGGCCTATCGGGCCGCTCGCGCCGGATTGATTACGGGCGTTCTTCTGGCTGTTGCGCGCGTGGGTGGCGAGACAGCCCCGCTGCTTTTCACGGTTTTGTCGAACCAGTTCTGGAGCGTCAGTCTTGTAAAGCCAATGGCTAATTTACCTGTGACGATCAATAATTTCATCAATAATCCCGATGCAAACTGGAAGCAGTTGGCATGGACGGGCGCATTGTTGATTACGGCTGCCGTTCTGAGCCTTAATATCGCAGCACGTTTCTTCGGAGCATCGAAAGATGGCCGGTAATTTCAACCAATTTTACGGTAAGAGCTTGTTCCATCATGCTTGAAAAAATTTCGGTCAAGAATCTTAAATTCTTCTATGGTGCGAATCTCGCGCTTAAAGGGATCAATATTCCGCTCTATGCGAATAAGGTCACGGCCTTTATCGGTCCATCGGGCTGCGGAAAATCGACGCTGTTGCGTGTGCTTAATCGCATGTATGATCTTTACCCTGGTCAACATGCAGAAGGCGAAATTCTGTTTGATGGTCGCAATATTCTCAATCCGGGCGAGGATTTGAATTTGCTTCGTGCGCGGATCGGAATGGTCTTCCAAAAGCCAACCCCATTTCCGATGACCATTTACGATAACATCGCTTTTGGTCTTAAGCTTTATGAAAATCTTTCGAAGTCGGAACTTGATGGTCGCATCGAAGATGCTTTGAAGCGCGCCGCCCTTTGGAATGAAGTTAAAGACAAGCTCGGTGCCAATGGTTTGAGCCTATCGGGTGGTCAACAGCAAAGACTTTGCATTGCGCGAACGGTAGCGATCAAACCGGAAGTGATTTTGTTTGATGAGCCATGCTCCGCATTGGATCCGATTTCGACCGCCAAAATCGAAGAATTGATCGATGAATTAAAAGCGGAATATACGATTGCGATTGTGACGCATAATATGCAGCAAGCCGCGCGCGTGTCCGAATATACGGCCTTCATGTATCTTGGTGACTTGGTTGAATTTGATGAAACATCAAAAATCTTCACGACACCAACAGATCCACGCACGCAAGATTATATTACTGGCCGGTTCGGCTAATTTTAAAGCCTCCGGAGGGGAGATATCGTTATGACAGACCATACCGTACGTGCTTATGACGACGAGCTTATGGAAATTGGCCGTAAGATTACGGAAATGGGCGGCATTGCCGAGACAATGCTGGCAAATGCCATTCAATCACTTGTGAAGGGCGACACGGAACTTGCACAACGTGTCATCGCTACCGATCCCAAGCTTGATTTGCTTGAGCGCGAGATCGAAGAAAAAGCAATTTTGACGATTGCCCGTCGCCAACCCATGGCGATCGATTTGCGTGCGCTTGTATCGGCTATTCGGATTGCGAGCGACATCGAGCGTATTGGTGATTTGGCAAAGAATGTTGGCAAGCGTGTTGTCGCAATCGATGGTCAATTCGCCCCTCAAAAGATTGTCGGCGGCGTCATTCACATCAGTGATCTCGCGCTTGATCGGTTGCATCGGGTATTGGATGCCTATGCGCATCGTGACGTTGAAGCGGCTATGTCGGTTTGGAACCAAGACGAGGAAATCGACCAGCTCTATAATTCGCTCTTCCGCGAATTGCTGACCTATATGATGGAAGATCCACGTAATATCGGTTTCTGCGCCCATCTCTTATTCTCGGCGAAGAATATCGAGCGTATCGGAGATCATGCGACCAATATCGCCGAGACGATCAAATATCTCGTCACCGGTGAAACGGTTGTAGCGGATCGGCCGCGTGCGGCCGATGGATATGCGCCTTTACAAACGCCTTAAGTTTGAATCGGAAGAGCAAGAGTAACCTGTTATGTCCGTAAAACCACGTGTCTTGATTGTCGAAGATGAAGAGCCGCTAACGCTGCTTCTGCGATACAATCTCGAAGCCGAAGGTTATGTCGTCGATAGCGCGGCACGCGGGGATGATGCCGAAATCATGCTCCGCGAGCAGGTGCCTGATCTCGTAATCCTCGATTGGATGTTGCCAGGCCTTTCCGGCATCGAACTTTGCCGGCGTTTACGGCTACGGCCGGAGACGCAAAGCCTGCCCGTGATCCTTTTGACCGCACGCGGCGAAGAAAGCGAGCGTGTTCGTGGCTTGGCGACGGGCGCGGATGATTATGTCGTTAAGCCGTTTTCAGTTCCGGAATTGGTGGCGCGGGTGCGTGCGCTTTTACGTCGCGCCTCGCCCAATCGTTTGGCGACCTCGCTTGAATTGGGCGATCTGTTGCTTGATCGGGGCAGCCATCGCGTTCGCCGTGGCAATCGTGAGCTTCATCTCGGACCAACCGAATTTAAACTCCTCGAATTTTTGATGGAGCGGCCCGGTCGCGTGTTCACCCGCGGCCAATTGCTCGATAGCGTTTGGGGTATGGACGCGGAAATCGACGAGCGGACGGTGGATGTCCATGTCGGCCGTTTGCGCAAAGCCGTGAATAAGCCCCGCGAACGCGATCCGATCCGGACGGTTCGGGGCGCCGGCTACTCGTTTGACGAGAACTTTTCCCGCAGAGCTTAAGTGAATAGCGCAATAAAAAAACGCCGCTGAATTTAGCGGCGTTTTTTTATTCGTAATTTTCCAAGGGATCAGATCTTAATCACGCGGCTTATTGCGTCGGCGATCATTGGAAGGCTGATAGGCAATTCGGGAATGGAACGCGCAATAGGGCGTTCCAACCGGTGAATTGCCACCGCAAAAGCGGAAATCGGTAGAGGCTGGATCGCCAAACGGCCAGCGGCAGGTTGTTTCCCGCAATTCCATAATGGTGATGCGTTCCGACATTGGAACGACCACTTCCTCGAAAGGCTGCACGTCATAATCGATAACAGGCGACAACATCGTTTCTGCCGACGCCGCCAAAGCCAGATTGCCGCGGACAGCACCACGGCCACCACCACCGCCAGCGCTAACCGACGAATATGACCCAGCGGCCGACGTGCGGCCCGATGAATGCGTTAAAGGATGGCTCGGAGCGCGTGTTACCTTACGAGGGCGCGAGGAGGGAGCCGATGGCGTCTTCGCCCGACCTGACAACCCCAGACGGTGGACTTTGCCGATTACCGCATTGCGGGTAATGCCGTGATTAAGCTCTGCTGCGATTTGACTCGCGCTAAGCCCTTGATTCCAGAGCTTCCGCAACAACTCAACCCGTTCATCGGTCCAGGACATTCGTTACCTCATTAACCCCACGCGACGCCGACAGTCGGTCGGCCGATCCCGTCTTTGACAACATAAACCCGCTGGAGCAGCGGCGGGACGATCAGAAGGATCATCACCAGATGTCGTGTTAGACGCAATGACAACCTACAATATGCCGTGACTCTGCTGCAAGCATTGCGGAGTCCCTCACATGGTTTTCCCCAGCGATGAGTAGTGGATATCTTCATGTCGTTTCGATGGCATTCGCCCCGAAGCCTCAAATTAAATTGGGGCGTTATATAAGATTGACAGAGAATTAAGGCATTCTATGATAGAAAACCGCAATGAGCCGTCCCCAGAGGGCGGCCATTTTTGTTTTTGTGCCCCGTTTTCGAAGGAGACAGAGCTATGGTCGACACAAGTTCCGCCGCGCACCCGTCATCGGCACTTTTGCCGGTCTTCGCGCGAATGGACCTTGCGTTTGAGCGAGGCGAGGGCGCGTGGCTTATTTCGACCAAGGGTGAGCGCTATCTCGATTTTGGCTCCGGCATCGCGGTCAACGCCGTTGGCCACGCCCATCCGCATCTTGTGGCGGCGTTAAAGGCGCAATCCGAAAAGCTCTGGCATACGTCTAACCTCTACCAGATCCCTGACGGCGAGCGGCTGGCCCAGCGCCTCGTTGAGCATTCTTTTGCCGACACCGTGTTCTTCACAAACTCCGGCGCAGAAGCACTCGAATGCGCGATCAAGATGGCGCGTAAATACCACGCCGCCTCCGGTCACCCCGAGCGTTATCGCATCATCACTTTCGAAGGCGCTTTTCATGGCCGTACGCTGGCCACGCTCGCCGCTGGCGGCCAGCAAAAATATCTCGAAGGCTTCGGCCCAAAGGTCGAAGGCTTTGATCAAGTAGCCTTCGCCGATCACGATGCGATCGAAAAAGCTATCACACCTGAGACAGCCGCGATCCTGATTGAGCCTATCCAAGGCGAAGGCGGTGTTCGTGTCGTTCCAACACAATGCCTGCGCGGTTTGCGCGAACTCTGCGACCGTCATGGCCTCTTGCTGATCTTTGACGAAGTCCAATGCGGCGTCGGCCGCACGGGGCAACTTTTTGCGCATGAAAAATCGGGTATCCTTCCGGATATTATGGCATCGGCGAAAGGCATTGGCGGCGGCTTTCCGATGGGCGCATGCCTTGCCACATTCGAAGCGGCAAAAGGCATGACAGCGGGCGCGCATGGCTCGACCTTTGGCGGCAATCCGCTGGCGATGGCGGTTGGCAATGCCGTGCTCGATGTCATTCTTGCACCGGGCTTTCTAGAGC
>DAIOVR010000060.1:0-2259 GCA_036758905.1 Beijerinckiaceae bacterium
CTCGTGCCAAAAGAAATCTTGGCGCATTGCCCGAAAGACGCACGGATAATCAATACGGCTGCGATGTCTTTGGAAGAATTGGGCGCAGAGTTTTCACGCGCCCATGCAGCTGGTGAGGATGTAGCGCGTCTACATTCCGGCGATCTCTCCGTTTGGAGTGCGATGGGTGAACAAATCCGTTTGCTGAAATCGCTTGGCATTGCTTTCACCGTTACTCCCGGTGTTCCGAGCTTTGCAGCCGCCGCCGCGGCTTTGGGAGCCGAACTTACACTGCCTGAAATTGCTCAATCTGTTGTGCTGACGCGCACCTCGGGCCGCGCCTCTTCGATGCCGGAAAGCGAAAGCCTTGCGAATTTTGCGAAGACCGGAGCCGTTCTCGCCATCCATCTTTCAATCCATACGCTCGATGAAGTCGTTGCAGAACTCATGCCGCATTATGGCAGCGATTGTCCGGTTGCCATTGTCTATCGCGCGAGTTGGCCTGATCAACAGATTATACGCGGCACGCTTGCGACCATTGCCGAACAATTCTCCGAAAGCCCTGTTGAACGCACGGCGCTTATTCTGGTTGGTAAAACACTAGGCGCCGAAGGCTTCCGCAACAGCGCTCTCTATGATGCCGACTATCAACGCCGTTTCCGCACACCGGGCTGGCGAGGTACCGAATGATCGCGCTAGCCTACCTTGCGCGGAGGCGTTCGAGCGATCACCTGTCCTGCGCGATCCACAATGACAATATCGAGCAGAGATCCAGATCCGGCGAGCGCTTTAGCAGCCGTTGCCCAAGCCTCATCCGCCACGCGTTGGCCGATATCGAGCCCGCGCACACGGCAATTTTCCATCACTTCATTGGCGGTATTGGCCTTCAGAACGGACTGCACAAATTCAGGATCCGCACCCGTTTCGCTGACGCGCTCGGACAACCAGTGCAAATCGACCTCACCGCTGCGCGAATGAAGATCAAGCAGCCCTTGGCCGAGCTTGGTCATTTTGGCGAAACCGCCACCGACGGTGACAAGCGGAACCGGATGCTTCTTCAAATATTTGAGCATGCCGCCTGCGAAATCACCCATATCGATCAAGGCGACATCGGGCAAAGCGTGAAAGCCCTGAATGGCCTTTTCAGACGTATGCCCCGTCGCGCCCGCTACATGGGAAATACCCGTGGCACGCGCGACATCAATGCCGCGATGGATCGACGAGATCCAAGCAGCACACGAAAAGGGAATAACAACCCCCGTGGTTCCCAAGATCGACAAGCCTCCGACAATGCCGAGACGTCCATTCAGCGTACCGAGCGCCAATTGCTCGCCACGGGGAATAGCAATCTCAATAATCACATCGCGCGGCCCGCTTGTCTCTGCCGCGGCCTCCTCAATCGCAATTCGCATCATGTCGCGCGGTACTGGATTGATCGCAGGCTCGCCGGGCGGAAGAACGAGGCCCGGGCGGGTAACAGTGCCGACGCCCTCGCCTGCTTTGAACTGAATGCCGGAGCCCACGGCACCGAAGCGGACGGTCGAAACAATACGCGCACCATGCGTTACATCGGGATCATCCCCCGCATCCTTGATCACGGAAGCTCGCGCAAAGCCCTCACCCAGCTCGGTCGTAGCAATGGCGAAAGCCGGACGCGAGCCGTTGGGCAAGAGAACGTCTACGGGATCGGGGAATTCACCCGTTACCAAAGCCATGTAAGCAGCACGCGTCGCAGCGGTCGCGCAGGTACCCGTTGTCCAGCCGCGTTTCAATTGCGGCATAGCGTTCAGATCATCGATCTCGGCGGATTCGGGCTCGCTCATAGGCTCAGTGCATACTGCGTCGAAGGCAATCAACGCAACCAGAAGGCTTCCGCATGACACAGATTGCCCCCGGCCTTGTGATCGCGGCACCCCGATCCTCATCGGGCAAGACGACGCTGACGCTTGGCTTGTTGCGGGCTTTTAAGCGCCGCGGCATTGCCGTGCGCGGCCTTAAATGTGGTCCGGATTATATTGATCCGGCCTTTCATCAGGCCGCCTCCGGACTTCCAAGCCTCAATCTCGACGCTTGGGCGATGGACCCTTCGCTTGTTGCACGACTTGCTGCGGATACCGCAAGCGGGGCGGATTTGACCCTTTGCGAAGGGCTTATGGGTCTGTTTGATGGTGTTCCAGCGCCAGAAGGTCGCTCAGGCTCATCGGCTGATATTGCAGCTGCGGCCGGTTGGCCCGTTCTGTTGGTGATCGATGTCAGCGGACAATCGCAATCGGCAGGCGC
>DAIOVR010000060.1:2359-12830 GCA_036758905.1 Beijerinckiaceae bacterium
GAGGCCCATGTCGATTTGGATGCCATCAGACAGGCCGCGCGCGTTCCAAAACTCTTGGGCCACCATTCGGGCCTTGCTCTCAAGCCCCCAGGACAAAGAATTGCGTTAGCGCGTGATGCAGCTTTTTCGTTTATGTATCCCCACCATCTTGCTGGTTGGAAAAAGGCAGGCGCTGAAATTATTCCATTCTCACCCCTAGCCAATGAAGCGCCACCCGTCGATTGCGATGTGTGCTGGCTACCCGGCGGTTATCCTGAATTGCACGCCGAGCATCTATCCAATGCGCATTCCTTTTTGGACGGCCTCCGGCATTTTGCCGAAACGAAGCCCGTTCACGGCGAGTGCGGCGGCTATATGACGCTTGGTGAAACACTCGTGGATGCAGCGGGTATCGAATGGCCAATGGCCGGATTACTGGGTGTTAAAACGAGCTTCGCCAAACGCAAAATGATGCTGGGTTATCGCGATGTAACGCTCGAAGCCGATGGCCCGTTGGGTGCCAAAGGAACGCGTCTTCGGGGGCATGAATTCCATTATGCCACCATTGTCGATCAGGGCGCTGATGCGCCTCTGGTGATGGCGCGCGATGCCTATGGCGCAGCGCCCTCGCCCTCGCCCTCGGGCAGCCGACGCGGTAGAGTCACAGGATCATTTTTTCACGTGATCGCTGAACATACCAAAGGAGACGACGGCCTTGGTGATTAAGCAATTGGCTTATCTTGTGGCGCTCGCCCGCGAAAAACATTTCGCGCGCGCTGCTGCGGCCTGCAACGTCTCGCAGCCAACTTTGTCGGGCGCTATTCGCCAATTGGAAGACGAACTCGGCGTGCCATTGGTGGAACGCGGGCACCGCTACACAGGCCTAACCGCTGAAGGCGAAATGATTGTCGCTCATGCCAAACGTATTTTGGGCGAAATCGATACGATGCAGCATTCGATCAGCGATGTGCGGCAAGGACTTTCTGGACGCTTGCGCATTGGCGCCATTCCAACGGCTCTGCCGCTCGTTGCGCAAATTACAGGACCTTTTTCGGAGCGCTTTCCATCGGTAACGCTGACGGTTCTTTCGATGACGTCCACCTCGATTCAGGAAGCCATCGATAATTTCGATATTGATGTTGGATTAACCTATCTCGACAATGAGCCGCTTGAGCATGTGATCGCCAAGCCGCTTTATGCCGAGACCTATGTTTTGCTGACCCGCGCCGTCAGCGCCTTGGCCGAACGCGATGAGATCAGTTGGGATGAAGCCGCTTCGCTCAATCTGTGTTTGCTGACGCCTGATATGCAGAACCGACGCATTATCGATGGCATCTTTCGCTCGGTTGGCAAGGCGCCCCAGCCGGTTATGGAAACCAATTCGATTTTTAACCTGTGCAGCCACGCTGCCATTTCGGGTTGGGTAAGCATTGTGCCTTCGCAATTATCCGGATTTTTCGGCATGGCGAATGGATTAAAGGCCCTCCGATTGGTCAATCCCTCTGCTTCACGGTCGGTCGGGTTGATCACCGCTGATCGGCAACCGCAGCAGCCTCTGGCTCGCCGCTTGTTTGCGCTGACAGAGCCGATGCGAGCCGACGCTTAATCGGCGCAACCTTGTTCATCGGAAAATTCGATCAATTCTTTGATAAATTCGATTTGATTGCCGATTGATTATAGCGCATGACATTTCCCAATGGTTAGAACTGTGCCTTGAGGCATGTTTAAAGGGATGGGATCGATGAGCTGGGACGATGCAGTAGCCTCATCTATTGTCAATGAATACAAGCACTTGGCGGGCGCGACCCTGCCTATTCTCCACGCCTTGCAGGAAAATTTCGGCTATGTCGACAAGCGCGCTGTGCCCTTGATCGCCGATGCGCTCAACATGTCGAAGGCTGAAATATTCGGCGCGATCACGTTTTATCACGATTTCAGACACGAGCCTGCGGGCCAAACGGTTGTTAAACTCTGCCGGGCGGAAGCCTGCCAGTCGATGGGCTGCGAAAGCCTTGTGGCGCATTTGAAGGATGCCCATGGCGTCGAGATCAATGCGACGACACCCGATGGCCGCCTGACCGTTGAAACCGTTTATTGCCTCGGCAATTGCGCGCTTGGCCCTGCCGCCTTGATTGATGGCGAGCTTGTTGGACGCGTCGATCAGGACCTGCTTGATGCGGTATGCACGGGCAAGTCTCACGATCGCATGGCCGGTTGAGGAGAAAAAATCATGAGCACCTCAATCAAAATTTACGTTCCGCGCGATGCTGCCGCCCTCTCGGTAGGCGCCAACCGCGTCGCTACTGCAATTGCCAATGAAGCCAAGAAGCGTGGCCAAGCGGTCGAGATTATCCGCAACGGTTCGCGTGGCATGCTCTGGCTTGAGCCGCTGGTGGAAGTTGAAACCGCCAAAGGCCGCGTGGCTTTCGGGCCTGTGACGCCGAAAGATGTCGCCTCGTTGTTTGATGCAAATTTCCTAACAGGTGGCGCGCATGCGCTTAACCTCGGCCTGACCGAAGAAATTCCGTTCTTCAAAAACCAGGAGCGCCTCACCTTCGCCCGCGTTGGCGTGATCGATCCGCTCTCGCTTGATGATTACATCGCGCATGGCGGCTTTGCGGGCCTCAAAAAGGCCGTGACCATGACGGGTGCTTCTATCGTGCAGGAAGTAGCCGATTCAGGCCTTCGCGGCCGTGGCGGTGCGGGCTTCCCGACGGGCATCAAATGGAAAACCGTTTTGGGTGCCGAAGCCGATCAAAAATACATCGTCTGCAACGCAGACGAAGGCGATAGCGGCACCTTCGCCGACCGGATGCTGATGGAAGGCGATCCCTTCACCCTCATCGAGGGCATGGCGATTGCGGGCGTGGCTGTTGGCGCGACCAAGGGCTTTATCTATCTCCGCTCCGAATATCCGCATGCCTATCAGACGCTGCTCGAAGCCATTCGCACCGCACGCGCGGCGCGGTGGTTGGGGCCTGCGATTGGCGGTTCCAACTATGCATTCGATCTTGAAGTGCGTTTGGGTGCCGGTGCTTATATCTGCGGCGAAGAAACCTCGCTTCTGGAGAGCTTGGAAGGCAAGCGCGCGATTGTTCGCGCCAAACCGCCTTTGCCTGCTCTCAAAGGTCTGTTCGGCAAGCCAACCATCGTCAATAATGTGATGTCGCTCGCAACCATTCCTTGGATCATGGCCAATGGCGCGAAAGCCTATGCCGATTTCGGCATGGGTCGCTCGCGCGGCACGCTGCCGATCCAATTGGCAGGCAATATCAAGCAAGGTGGTTTGATCGAAAAGGCGTTCGGTGTGAGCCTGCGTGAGATCATTGATGTCTATGGCGGCGGCACGCATTCGGGCCGCTCTTTCCGTGCGGTGCAGGTGGGTGGGCCATTAGGTGCCTACTTCCCTGAAAGCCTGCTCGATACGCCGATGGATTACGAAGCAATGGCCGCTAAAAAAGGCCTGCTCGGCCATGGCGGTATGGTGGTGTTCGATGAGACCGTAGACCTCGCCCAGCAAGCCCGCTTTGCCTTTGAATTCTGCGCGAAAGAATCATGCGGCAAATGCACCCCTTGCCGCATTGGCGCGACGCGCGGTGTTGAAACCATGGACAAGGTGATTGCGGGCGATGCATCGAAGCTCGCGCTGATCGATGATCTTTGCCATTTGATGACCGATGCCTCGCTCTGCGCGATGGGCGGATTGACGCCTGTGCCGGTGATGAGCGCGATGACCCATTTCCCTGATGATTTTAACCGTGCGCCGAAGCGCATGGCCGCTGAATAGTGGAGAGAGCACCATGACCTTGATCAAAGAGCTCGATTACGGCACCCCGATCCGTGTCTCCGAACAGATGGTGACACTCACCATTGATGGTGCGTCGATCACCGTTCCCGCTGGCACCTCCGTCATGGCAGCAGCCATGAAAGCAGGTACGGCCATTCCGAAGCTTTGCGCCACCGACAGTCTTGAGCCTTTCGGCTCTTGCCGTATGTGTCTTGTCGAGATTGAGGGACGACGTGGAACACCCGCCTCCTGCACGACCTTGGTCGAGCCGGGCATGGTGGTCAAAACCCAGTCGGATAATCTCCACAAGCTCCGCAAGGGCGTGATGGAACTCTATATCTCCGACCATCCGCTCGATTGCCTCACCTGCTCGGCGAATGGCGATTGCGAATTGCAAGATATGGCTGGCGTCGTGGGCCTTCGCGATGTGCGCTACGGCAAGGATGTAGCCAATCATTTCGAGACCACCTCGCCGCTTGCGCTGTTGAAGGACGAGACCAACCCCTATTTTACCTATGACCCTGCCAAATGCATCGTCTGCAACCGCTGCGTCCGCGCGTGTGAAGAAGTGCAAGGCACGTTTGCGCTGACCATTGAAGGCCGTGGCTTTGATAGCCGCGTGTCAGCCGGTGGCGTGAGCTTCCTTGAATCGGATTGCGTCTCCTGCGGTGCCTGCGTGCAGGCCTGCCCAACAGCGACCCTCATGGAAAACACTGTGATTGCAAAGGGCCAGCCAGAGCATTCGGCTGTGACAACTTGCGCCTATTGCGGCGTCGGCTGCTCGTTCAAGGCCGAAATGCAGGGCGATGAAGTGATCCGCATGGTGCCTTACAAAGACGGCAAGGCCAATGAAGGCCATTCCTGCGTTAAGGGGCGTTTTGCTTGGGGCTATGCAACCCACACAGACCGCATCACAAAACCAATGATCCGCGCCAAGATTACGGACGAATGGCGTGAAGTATCATGGGAAGAAGCGATTGGGCACGCAGCCAGCGAATTCAAGCGTATCCAGAAAACCTATGGCAAAGATGCTGTTGGCGCGATCACCTCGTCGCGTTGCTCGAATGAAGAAGTCTTCCTCGTCCAAAAGCTGGTGCGTGCTGCTTTCGGCAACAACAATGTCGATACCTGCGCCCGTGTTTGCCATTCACCAACGGGCTATGGTCTATCAAAGACCTTCGGAACTTCGGCAGGTACGCAAGATTTCAAATCGGTTGCTAAAGCCGATGTTGTTCTTGTGATTGGTGCTAACCCGACGGATGGCCATCCTGTCTTTGCCTCGCGCTTGAAAAAGCGTCTACGCGCTGGTGCCAAGCTGATCGTCGCTGATCCACGCCGGATTGATCTTGTTAAGTCACCGCACATCAAGGCCGAGCATCATCTGGCCCTGCTGCCTGGTACCAATGTGGCATTGCTCGATTCACTCGCCCATGTCGTCGTTACCGAAGGCCTCGTGAACGAAGCCTTTGTACGCGAACGGTGCGATTTGCAGGACTTTGAAGTCTGGGCGCGCTTTGTCGCCGAAGACCGCAACTCGCCGGAAGCCATGGAAGCCTTCACAGGCGTGCCAGCCGATGAAGTCCGCAAGGCGGCGCGGCTATTTGCCAAGGGCGGCAATGCTGCGATCTATTACGGCTTGGGCGTGACCGAGCATAGCCAAGGCTCCACCACCGTTATGGCGATGGCGAATCTTGCGATGGCCACGGGTAATATCGGCCGCGATGGCGTGGGCGTTAATCCGCTCCGCGGTCAGAACAATGTGCAGGGCTCTTGCGATATGGGCTCCTTCCCGCATGAGTTCTCCGGCTACCGCCATGTAAGCGACGACTCGACGCGCGAAATGTTCCAGTCGATGTGGGGCGTCGAGCTTTCCAATGAGCAAGGCTTCCGTATTCCGAACATGCTCGATGAAGCGGTCGATGGCGGCTTTAAGGGCATCTACATTCAGGGCGAAGACATCGCACAGTCGGATCCTAATACGGTTCACGTTACCTCCGGTCTTGAGGCTATGGAATGCGTTGTCGTCCAAGATCTCTTCCTGTGTGAAACGGCGAAATACGCGCATGTGTTTTTGCCGGGCTCGTCCTTCTTGGAAAAAGACGGCACCTTCACCAATGCCGAGCGTCGCATTAGCCGCGTTCGCAAGGTGATGGAGCCAAAATCCGGCAAGGCCGAGTGGCAGATCACGATCGATCTTGCTAAAGCACTCGGCTATGAGATGAACTATACGCATCCTTCCGAAATTATGGATGAGATTGCGGCCCTTACCCCAACCTTTAAAAATGTCAGCTATGCCAAGCTTGATGAAAAGGGCTCGATCCAGTGGCCATGCAATGACAAGGCACCCGAAGGCACGCCGATCATGCATGTCGACCGGTTCGTCCGTGGCTTGGGCAAGTTCATGATCACCGATTATGTTCCGACCGAAGAACGCACGGGACCACGCTTCCCTCTTCTGCTCACGACAGGGCGTATTCTCTCGCAATACAATGTCGGCGCGCAAACGCGGCGGACGGAAAACAATGTCTGGCACAATGAAGACGTGCTGGAGATCCATCCGTTCGATGCCGAACAACGCGGCATCAAGTCGGGCGATCTCGTCTCGCTGGCCAGCCGTGCAGGGGATATCGCGCTTCGCGCGGAAGTCTCCGAGCGGATGCAACCGGGTGTCGTTTACACGACCTTCCACCACGCCAAAACGGGCGCGAATGTTATCACCACGGATAATTCCGATTGGGCAACGAACTGCCCCGAATATAAGGTGACGGCGGTCGAAGTGCGCCGCACCAATCACTATTCGGATTGGCAGGAAAAGAACAACCGCGAAGAGATTGATCTCAAAAAGATCGCTCCGCATGTTCTAGCCGCGGAATAAGCGAGGCACTGTGACCATTGGATCGCGCGAGGTAAGAGCCGATAGCATCTCCTTTGCGTCGGCGAAGGTGATGCAAGGCTCGCGCGCGGTTCCGATCGAGATGCCGCTCGAGGTCGTCTATGGCACGATCCCTTATGCCGTGATGATGGTGACGCCAGAGGACATTGAAGACTTCGTCTCTGGCTTCAGCTTTACCGAAGGCGTTATCACAGCCAATAGCGATATTCGGAATGTGAAGCTAGAAGCTCATCCCAAAGGTATGCGTGCCCTTGTTGATCTAATTCCTGAGCGGTTATCGTCTCATCTTTCGCGCCAGCGGGCGATGATCGGGCGGACAGGATGCGGTGTTTGCGGGATTGAGGATATCAATGCCCTGCCCGCTGCATCTGAACGCGTGATAAAAGGGGCCGATATCGCAATAGAAGCCATTCACAGCGCTGTGAGCGGCTTAAGTTCTCATCAGCCGCTCAATGATATTACCCGCGCCGTGCACGCCGCGGCATGGTGCGACCCGTTGGGCAACGTGATAACAGCCCGCGAGGATGTTGGCCGGCATAATGCCCTCGATAAACTCATTGGTGCAGCGCTTAGGCAAGGGCTTAATCCGCAATCTGGCTTTATCGTGATTACCAGCAGATGTTCTTATGAAATGGTCGAAAAAGCGGCGACCTTCGGTGCTTCAACACTGGTAGCCGTCTCGGCCCCGACAAGCCTCGCTATCGAGCGTGCCGAAGCGCTTGGTATTACCCTCTACGCCATCGCCCGCGCCGATGGCGCCACCCAATTTACGGGCTCTATGCCCAACCTCATTCTGGAGAAATGCGCATGACCACTGCAACACACGAAACAGTTACTGGTCCTGTTAAACTCGTCAAAATGGCAAATCAAATGGGCGACTTTTTTAAAAGCTATCCGGAAGCCGATGGCGTCGAGGGCATTCGCGAGCATATCGCAAAGTTCTGGAACAAGAAAATGCGCGAAGAACTCTTTGCCTATATCGATGGAACGCCCGATTCAGGCTTAACGCCGCTGGTAGCAAAAGCGATCGCCAAGCTGCGTAAATGAAGTTTCACCATCAATCGACTTTTGCGAAGCGCCCTTTGAGCGAATGAAAGCCAATCGCTGCCAACACCAAGGTGAGCGACGAAAGAAAGACCGGATTAAACGCAAAGGCAAACCCTAAATCCTTGATCGGGGCACCCGATAACACGGCCGTAAGCGCCACGGCGCCGCCAGGTGGATGCAAAGAACGCGACAGCGCCATGCCTGAAATGGCCGCAAACACCGCCAAAGCAGCAGCGATTTCAATTTGCGGTATAAAGCGGGCGCACATAACGCCCACAAGTGCGCTCGCCACATTTCCTATCACCACATTCCAAGGCCGGGCCAATGGGCTTTGCGGCAAACAAAAGACAATCACGGCCGATGCACCCATAGGCGCCACGAGCGGCAAAGATGTTATGAGGCTACCAGTCAGGATAAGATTCAAACCCGCTATCAGCCCAATAGCAGCCAATGCACCGAAAGCAGCAAGGACATGTTCCTTATGATTGGGGGAAGCCGGATGGGGCCCAATACGATTCCATAGTTTTTGCATGCCGATACCCCACGCGCCTTTATCCAATTTATCAATCCGACACCGTGTTTATCAAAATAGAGTCGGAAGCGCCAACAGATCACCTTGCGGACTAATCTAATAAAATTGTCTCTTCTTGATTCCGCATCGATTAACCCTAGAACCACCGACCGTTTCAAGCGTTATTACCCTCTAAAATTGTACACTTTTTCAGAAGTAAATTTTTATAGCCACAATTTAAACGGGAAATTGATCGCTCAGAAGAGACGATCTTTGTTCACTTTAACCAGAAGGTAATTTACATGACTATCACGCTTTCAGCCGGTATGCGCGGCGCGCTCTCGACACTGCAGAGCAATCAGCAACTCGTTCAGCAAGCCCAGCTTCGCCTTGCAACAGGCAAGCGCGTCAGTTCAGCACTCGATAATCCAAGTAGTTATTTTCGTGCGCAAAATCTGACCAGCAGAGCCAATGACCTGCAAAACCTCATGGATGATATGACGCAGGCCTCATCGGTGATGCAGGCAACAAGCAAGGGCTTGGATTCGGTTAAGTCATTGATCGACGCCGCCAAGGGTCTTGTTGGTAAAGCAAGCCAGTCGGGGCAGAACAATACATTAACGGGTACATTAACAACGGCACTTAAGACAACGGATAAGCTCGAAACGATTGGCTTAACAGCTGCCAAGAAAGTTTCGATCACGGTCGGTACAGGCACTGCTGTTGATTTTACGGTTGTAGCAGCCACCGGTACCGCTGACCCGTCAGCCAATAAGGCCGTAACCGTTCAGGATTTGATTGACCAAATCAATGCCGATACAACCTTAAACCCGAATGGCTCTGGGACTGCTGTTAAAGCCGCCTTGGTAGGAGGTAACCTGCAATTGACCTCAAGCTCAGGTCAAGCCGTGAAAATTACGTCAGATGATACGTCGGCTAATCTTAAAAAACTCTTGGGAGCCAAAACCAACGAAGGCAATGCCGTCGATGCAGCGGGAACCGACTTTGTTGATACAACGCGTAAATCGATCTCTTCACAGTTTGACAATATTTTGAAGCAGATTGACCAAACGATCCAAGACTCAAGCTATGGCGGTATTAACCTGCTGCAAGGTCAAGACCTGAAGGTTACCTTTAACGAAACCGGAACAAGTTCGATTACGGTTTCCAGCGTCAACTATACGGCAAACGGTGAGTTGGGCATTGCAAATTCAACGAACAATTTCATCAGCAATGATGACGTTGACGTCGCATCCGCCAATCTCAAACGCGCCTCCGATAGGATCGCTGCTCAATCGGCAGTGTTCTCAGCAAACCAGACCGTCATTCAGAACCGTTCAACCTTCACAAAGAATTTGGTCGACACCTTGAATGCTGGCTCTGATAGCTTGACGGCAGCGGATCAGAACCAGGAATCGGCTAACCTCCTGGCGCTCAATACGCAGCAGCAATTGGCGCAATCCACTTTGTCGCTTGCGTCCCAAGCGAACGCCGCCATTACGCGTTTGTTCTAAACTTAATTGGTGCGTTTTATCTTTTATATCTTACCTTAGGGAATATTCATTATTCCTTAAATCGTTTCTTCGAAAATGGAGGGGTCCGGAGCAATCGGGGCCCCTCTTTTATAATATTTCAAAGGATTTCACTGTGGCGCTTAAAGTTGAACTCAAGCCCCATGAAAAAATTGTTGTCGGTTCCGTCATTATTCAAAATGGCGAAACGAGGGCCCGACTCCTGATTGAAGGGGAAGCAGCCATTTTGCGCGAGCGCGATATAATCGGTGCAGCAGAGGCAGAAAGCCCAGCAAAGCGTATCTATTTCGTTTTACAACTTATGTATCTTGACCAAGACGTTGTCGCTCATAAAAACGCTTTTATTGAGCTGATTGATGCCTTCATGCAGGCCGCCCCAAGTGCATGGCCTATCATTTCTAAAATCACCGATCATGTGATCTCGGGCGATATCTATCGAGCCATAAAAGCCACGCGTGCTTTGATCGACTATGAAGAGGAAATTACCAATCATGAATTACGCAATGAACGCCTATCAAAAGACAGCCCAGACGGGAACAAGCCAAAGGCAGCTTGAAGCTACCCTGCTCATGAAGGCAGCCAGTCGCCTCAAAGCCGTCCGCGATCAATGGGAAACGCATCAAAACGACCTTGAGCCTGCTCTCACCTATAATCGGAAGCTGTGGACTATTCTATCAACAGCCGCGACAGAACATGATTCACAACTTCCTCAGGATTTAAAA
>DAIOVR010000061.1:0-5247 GCA_036758905.1 Beijerinckiaceae bacterium
CACTTAACAAGCAAGAACTTAAGTATGCGTCAGTTAATCGCATAAATTTGATTTTTTACCTTAAAGCTTAGCAAATCGACCTTATATTGCACTGCAACGATTAGGAAACCTGCAAAAATGATTTCGTCAAAGATCAAAGCTACCATCAGAATTGCGGCTATTATCCTCGCGGCGCTGGTACTTTTGGCGGGCGCTTGGGTCCTTGGTCTTCGCTTAACGGGCAATATTCATGAGGTGGAAACAAGCCGTATCTTCCGCTCCGCTCAATTATCCCCTGCTCAACTGACTGAGCTGGTTAACGAAAGGGGCATCAAAACAATCCTTAATCTTCGTGGGCAAAATCTTGAAGACGGCTGGTATCGCGATGAGTTTTCCGTCAGCGAAAAACTCGGTCTGGCTTATGAAAATCTGGCACTTTCGGCGAACCATGAACCAGATGACGCAACGTTAAAGCGGCTCGTTCAACTGATGCAGAAAGCCCAACGGCCATTGCTCATTCACTGCGAGGCGGGCGCGGATCGTTCAGGCTTAGCCTCGGCGCTTTATCGATTGGTGATTATGAAGGATCCACCTGAAATCGCCGCGCGCCAACTCTCTTTTCGCTATGGGCATTTCCCATGGCTTTGGAGCGGCACGGGCGCTATGGACAAAGCGTTCTGGCGCGTTGTTGCCGCGCCAGAATTGGTGACATCAAACGACTAATTATTCCGCGTGATTTGAACGCTGCAAGAATGCGTGCACGAGCGGCATAGAAGCCGTTGCCAATGCAATCTTAAGCGCTTCAGCTGGAAGAAACGGGATCACGCCAACAGCAAGCGCCTTCTCAGCACCGATTAATGTCGAGAGCCAAGCAAAGCCCATGGCAAGAATAAGCGTGTCGGCAATAATAAACACCGCTGCTGCACCGATCAGCGTTTTTGCCAAACCCTTTTCAACCGCATAAGCGGAGAGAAGTGCTGCTCCAAAAAAGCCCGCAAGATAACCACCCGTAGGGCCTGCCATGAAAGCAAGTCCGGCGCCGGTTGAGAACACGGGAAGGCCAGCAGCACCCTCAAGAAGATAGGCAAGAACGGTTGCGGCAGCTAGACGAACGCCACCATGCGCGCCGATCAGCAATACAACCAAGGTCTGCATCGTCATAGGAACGGGCCAGAAAGGAACCTGAACCTTCGCGGAAATTGCCAACAGAGCCGAGCCAACCAAAGCCAAAACGCCTGTCCGAATAAGGCTTTGCCGGGCATTAAGCTCAGCGGATGATGCGAAGATGGTATCAATCATGGACTTTCTCCCTAAGAGTCGCGCCGTTCCTGAAGAAGGCTATATGTCTAATGCCTTAGCCTGAACGGCGCAGACCTTCAAGGCTTACCCCGTCACGCTTTCGTCGCGGGTCAGGTGCCACAAAAGGTCTGATAAACCCTCTCGGAGGGTTCTGCAGGCAAAGTATAGGCCTCAAATCCTTCTTTTTCATCAAAAGGATGCGCCAAAACGCCATGGAGCTTTTTGAAGGGACTAAGATCACCCTCGTCAATCGCGGCCGATAACGCCGCCTCCACCAGATGGTTGCGGGGAATGTAAATCGGGTTGATTCTTTGCATAGCCACCGACCGTAGCTCGGCATCCCCGCCATCACGCGCCGCACGGGCCCGATAACGATCAAGCCAGTCCACCAACAAAGCATCGTGTTCAACAAGATGAAGAACGGCTGGAGCAGAGACATCTCGATGCACCTGGCCTAGACGCCTAAATGCCAGAGTGAAGTCGGCACCCTTCCGGTGCAGCCCATCAAGTAGATCGCCGATCAAGGCGCGGTCATCCTCTTCTTTTTGAACAAGCCCGAGTTTCGCCCGCATGCCATCAAGCCAGATCTCGTGATAGATCGGGGCAAAATCAGAAATCGCGGCAGAAGCGAGTTCAACCGATTTTTTCTCATCTTGATCGATAAAGGGCAGAAGCGCTTCGGCGAGACGCGCTAAATTCCACTGCGCGATTCCGGGCTGACGGCCATAAGCATAGCGACCAAATTGATCAATGGAACTAAACACCGTGTCGGGGTGATACGCATCCATAAAAGCGCATGGGCCGAAGTCGATTGTCTCACCCGATAAGGCCATATTGTCCGTATTCATCACGCCATGGACAAAACCGATCATCATCCAGTGTGCGATCAATTTCGCCTGACGTTCAATCACCGCTTGAAGCAAAGCAAGCGCCGGACTCTCCGCCTTAGCCGCTTCGGGATAATGCCGGTCGATCACATACTCCATCAGGCGCTTGATGGCGGCCTGATCATCACGAGCAGCAAAATATTGAAAACTGCCTACCCGAATATGACTGGATGCAACGCGCGTCATCACACCACCGGGCTTATAGCCTTCGCGTAAAACCCGATCGCCCGATAACACGGCAGCCAGCGCGCGTGTCGATGGCACACCCAAACGATGCATCGCTTCGCTGATCAAATATTCGCGCAGCACAGGACCAAGTGCTGATCGTCCATCGCCTCGGCGCGAAAACGGCGTCGGCCCCGAGCCCTTTAATTGTAGATCGCGCAAGCGCCCTGCTCTATCGCGGACCTCACCCAATAAAATCGCACGGCCATCACCGAGCTGCGGTACAAAATTGCCGAATTGATGCCCAGCATAGGCCGCGGCCAATGGCTCTGCCCCTAAGGGCACGGCATTGCCTGAAAACACCAAAGCGAGTTCATCCCGCGAAAGATGCGACGTCTTAAGGCCCAGCTCGTCGGCAAGTTCAGCATTAAACGCCAACAGAACGGGCTGACTGACAGGGGGCGGATCAAGCCGCGCAAAAAAGCCATCCGGCAATCTTGCAAAGCTATTCTCGAATGTGCCGATGGAGATGTCCTTACGCGTCACAGCCAAAATCCTTTAGCTTGATGATAAATCTGCGACACTGGCCTTGAAGCGCTCGCTAAAATCAGGATGCCACCGCGACAAAGGCGGTCGATTTTCAATAATGTCCCCCGCAGCCCATGCGATGCGTCGCTCGTCAAGCGCGCGGCTTACATCGTGATCAGGGCAGAGAATATAAAAGTCTCCGGCATGAATACTTTGGATCATGAAATCGACCGTCTCTTCCGGCGTCCATGCGGCTGCAGGCTTTTCTGTTCGACCATTTGCGGTCAAAGGCGTGAAGACAAATCCGGGAATGAGAAGATGCGCTGTAACCTTGCAACCTTCTTTGTTTCTCAATTCATGCTGCAAAGCTTCGGTAAACGCTTTCACACCCGCTTTAGAAACATTATAGGCCGGATCACCCGGAGGCGTCGTAATCCCTTGCTTTGATCCGGTATTGATAATCAAAGCAGGTTTGCCCGAGGCCATCATGCTCGGCGCAAAAATACGGCTTCCTTCGATAATCCCCCACAGGTTCACATCGATAATGCGACGCCAATCACTGCTAGCATCTAAAATAGAACTGCCAGGCTGAATGCCGGCATTGTTCATCAGCACATCCACATCGCCATAAGCGGAACGCGCAGCCGCTTCTAGCGCGCGCAAATCGTCGACCTTGCTCACATCGGTCGGAACCGCTCGCACGCCCTCAGCACCCACGCTTGAAACGGCACGCACCTCGCGCACCGCGGCCTCAAGGCGATCGCCGCCAAGATCTGCCAGAACAATTTTCATTCCCAATGCCGCAAACCGTTTGGCTGCTGCTAACCCGATGCCCGAGGCGCCGCCGGTAATAACCGCGACATTGCCTGCTGATAATGCTGCATGCTGGCTCATCTTATAAAATCCACTTTCGTGCTATGATGGTTCATATCGCTATACGTCCCTGTTCATGGCCCAGATTGGCCTTAGTGAGCAAGGCTTCCCCTGCCCAAAAGGTCAAAATTCGGGTTCTAACGGGTGACAGGGCTGATCAATCAATGGTAACCAACGGCATTGTTGACCCTCTGTCCGGATGAGACCATGACGCGCGTAACAAACCAGGCCTTTGCTGATCTTGCCCAGTACTTCGACTCGATCCGGACGCGCCCCATCACCCAGCTCTTCGAATCGGATCCGAAACGGTTTGAACGCTTTTCAACCAAAGCCGGTCCTTTTCTCTTCGATTGGTCAAAGACATCGATTGACGATCAAGCTCTTATAAAGCTGATCGAATTAGCCCGTGTCGCTCAGGTGGAAGTCAAACGCGACGCAATGTTTGCTGGAGAAGCAATCAACACCACCGAAAAGCGTGCTGTGCTGCACACGGCTTTGCGCCGGTTTGATGGCGAACACATTTTGGTCGACGGCCACAATGTCATGCCGGATATCGCCGCCGAGCGGAAGCAAATGCTTTGGTTGGCCGAACAGATCCGCAGCGGTGAAATCGTCGGATCAACCGATAAAATGTTCACCGATGTCGTCAATATCGGCATTGGCGGATCCGATTTAGGTCCTGTGATGACAACGGGTGCTCTAGCGCCCTACCACACCGGACCGCGCCTGCATTTCGTTTCCAATATTGATGGTGCCCATTTAGCCGATACGCTGCAGCACCTTTCACCAGCGCACACGCTCTTTATCGTTGCCTCCAAAACCTTCACGACGATTGAGACCATGACGAATGCCCATTCGGCGCGGCGCTGGATTGAAGAAACCTTGGGTGAAAGTGCGGTTGCTGATCACTTTATGGCCGTATCAACGGCGGTTGATAAAGCCGTTGCCTTCCCCATCCGTCCGGACCGGATCGTCGGATTTTGGGATTGGGTGGGTGGCCGCTATTCGATTTGGTCATCCATCGGCCTACCGCTCGCCATTGCTCTTGGTAAAGATCTTTTTGAGGAGTTTCTCAAAGGTGCTGAAGCGATGGATCAGCATTTTTGTACCGCACCTATTGACGCCAATCTGCCCATTCTTTTTGGCCTTGTCGGCATCTGGCATCGCAATATTGCAGGGCATCCAAGCCGCGCTCTTATTCCCTATGATCAACGCCTCGCGCGACTACCCGCTTACGTCCAACAGCTCGATATGGAATCAAATGGCAAACGCGTTGATAGTGATGGCGTACCACTCACGCAGCACTCAGGCCCTATCGTTTGGGGGGAGCCCGGAACCAACTCACAGCACGCGTTTTTCCAACTCCTGCATCAGGGAACAGATATTATTCCGGTTGAATTCTTGATCGCATCGGAAAGCCATGAGCCCCGGCTAAAAGAACATCATGATCTTCTGATTGCGAATTGCTTGGCCCAATCCGATGCTCTTTTAAATGGCCGTACGGAAGCGGAAGCGG
>DAIOVR010000061.1:5347-12774 GCA_036758905.1 Beijerinckiaceae bacterium
AATTGCTTGGCCCAATCCGATGCTCTTTTAAATGGCCGTACGGAAGCGGAAGCGGAACGCCAGCTTCTGGCGATGGGCCGCACGCCGGAAGTCGCCAAGGCGCTCGCGCCCCACCGTGTCTTTCTAGGCAATCGTCCCTCCATAACGCTCGCCTATCCACGGCTCACGCCGGAAATTTTGGGCGGCCTCATCGCGCTTTACGAGCATCGCGTCTTTGTTGAAGCCACTATTTGGGGCATCAATGCCTTTGATCAATGGGGCGTTGAATTGGGCAAAGAACTCGCCACCCAATTACTCCCGGTTGTTAAGGGCGATAAGCCCCCATCGAACCTCAATGGCTCAACAGCGGGACTCGTCAAATGGTTAAAAGACACGTCGCGCTGACAAAATATCGATAAATTTAATTAAAAATAAAAGAACAACTTTACCTAACGTCAATCTTCTTTAAACTACTCGCTGCTACATTTCTCAATCTGATAAATGGGCAAGATGGGTATCATGAACTTGGCGTTACAGCATGAAAAGCTTGAATCTCCAGAAGATAGCCTGCATCGTTTAAACAACGAGCTGGCCAAAACGCGGGCCGCCAAACAAGCAATCCCGATTGAGTTCTATGTCGAACTCGCACGACTTTCTTTCAATACGGGACGCTTAACCGATGCTCACGCCTATCTTCAAGACGGCCTGAAAACTCAGCCCCGCCATTTTGATCTTTGGAACATGTTGGGCGTCACCTTACGGCGGCTGAACCGTCCAATTGAAGCGCTACAAGCGCTCGATAATGCAACCAAGATCAATCCCAAAAACGCCTCGCCGCTGATCAACAAAGCCAATATTTTACTCGATCAAAAACGCTCCATTGAAGCTGCGGAATTAATGGGGCAGCTTGTTCGTCTTAATCCTAAAAATCATGAATTCCAGCGCCTACTCGGTAATGCGTATGTGCAAATGGGTGAGTTGCAAAAAGCCGTTGCACGGTTTGAAACCGCTCTTCGTTTAAAGCCTGATGATCTCGCAAGCTGGATTGATCGCATCAAAGCAGCAACCGATTTTGAGCATCACGACGAGGCCATTGAACTCGTTGAAAAAGCCCTTGAAAAATTGCCGGATAATCACCGTCTGATCGAAGCGCGCATTATGGTCTTGCGCCGCGCGGGGCGATTTAAAAAAGCGGAAGACCTTTTGTTGGCCCGCATCGCAGAAGCGCCAGACGACGCTTGGGCGCATTTTCAATTTGCAGAAACGGTTGGCCGATTTGATCGTGAAACGGGCAACAAACATTATAAGCGTGCGGTTGAGATCGAACCCGATAACGCCATCTACTGGATGAATTACGCCAACAGCCTAGATCGGTCACGCTATGGCAATGAGGCGGAGCATATTCAAGCGGGCTATGAGGCGGTCACAAAAGCGTTGAGCATCGGCCCCATTCCATCTCGCTTCGTTCGCATGGCGCGCAATATTTTGGTTCGTATTGGGCGATTTGATCTCGTCGAAAAACTCGGAACCTTCAAAGAGTTAGGACGCACTTGGGCGAATGAGAGTTTGCACGATGCGTTGCATTATCATCTGGCCCGCGTGGAGACGCCGGAAGATCGGTATGAAATCTTGGAACAGCATCGTATTTGGGGACGGATCGAACAGGCCAAGGCCGAAATGAATCCCTTGCCGCGTCCGGCCATCATGGAAAAGCGAGCAAAAATCCGTCTTGGTATTATGAGCTCGGATTTAAGAAATCATCCGGTCGCCTATTTCGCTATGCCGTTGTTTGAATTTCTCGATCACAATCGGTTTGAAGTCTATTGCTATTCATGGTGCCGCAATGAGCCTGATCAGGTTCACAAATATCTTGAAACCCGTGTCAATGCGTTTCGCTGGCATAAGGCGATTTCGGATCGTGACGCCGCCGAACTCATCGCGAAAGACCGCGTCGATATGCTCTTCGAATTGGGTAGTTCGACCGATATGAACAAGCTTGAGGTGATGGCCTATAGGCCCGCCCCCATTCAGGCGAGCTGGCTTGGCTATCCGCATTCGGCAGGCCTTGAAAGTATCGACTATATTTTGGTGGACCCGTTCATCAATCCACCCGACCCTGCTCTCTTGATCGAAAAGCCCTTTATCATGCCTCATTCATGGGTCGCGATGGGCAATCTAGGCTTTAATGAGCAAGAGCAAATCAACCCGATCATTCCCTCACAACGCAATGGTTTCGTCACCTATGGAACGGCGAATAATCCTTACAAATATAGCCCCACTGTCTTGGCGACATGGGCAAAAGTGGTTGCGGCAACGCCCGGTTCTAAATTCATATTTGTGCGGCCTGAATCAGGCGTTCCCTCGTTTAAAGAATCGATGATTGCGGCCTTCGCCCGACAGGGCGTGAGCGAGGATCGGCTGATCTTTGCTGCTGTTCGCGGGCGTCATATGCGCTGGTATAATGAAATGGATATTTCGCTCGACACCTTCCCGCAAACAGGCGGCACCACGACATGCGAATCCATGTTCATGGGGGTGCCCGTTATCTCGCTTGTTGGTCCTGCCTTTTTCGAACGCTTAAGCTATTCCAATCTTTCCAATGCGGGCTTAGGCGATCTGTGTTGTTTTACAATTGATGACTATATCCGAAAAGCCGTTCAACTGGCGGGCGATACCGAGCGGCGTAAGCTGCTACGCAATGGATTGCGGTTTGATATACGAGATCGACCACTTGGCCAGCCGCATGTCTTTGCTCGGGATTTTTACAATATGGTCGAAAAAACAATTGCCGCTCACGCCTAGCGCAAGGCAAATCTTTCTGCGCCTGAGCGATGCATATTCCAATTATCAAGATAGGATTTTGCCAAAATGGCGTCGTCTAAAATTAGCAAATTTTCGGCGTTTTTTGATTCCGCCGCTTTGGTGAAATTATAAGAGCCCGTCAGCAGTCGATGGTCGTCAATGATGATCACTTTGTTATGCGCGATCGCACAGCAATAATCGACATAGACCTGCAAATGGGCATTGCTTAAATCATTGAGCACCGAGTAACGCTCGCTTGTCTGGCTTTTATCGACGATCACCGCAACATCAACTCCGCGGCGAGACGCTTCAATCAGCGCATCGGCAATATCATGTGAAGTAAAACTATAGGCCTGTACGCGAATAGTATGGTGGGCCGCGGCGATCTCGTCGAGAATAAAGGTTGAACAATGGCCCTCAGGTGAAAAACAAACTTGAGGTTGCTTCATCGCCGTCTCGGCATTGGCCGTCATTTGCGTTGCAGGCACTCCGAAAAGCGCCATGATCAGCAAAGCCAAAAGGCTCAATGCTTTTACGCGTCCCAACAGAAAAAAACGCCACTGTGCCATTGCCAAAATAAGCCCAAACCATCGGAACGAGCCACGAAGCGATCATGGCCACTCAAAACCTAGGTGGTGACGATGTTACAATCAATGGGTGTAAATAAGATTTTTACAACCTGACTTTGGCGGCGGACGGACTAATGCTCCGCCGAAGGATCGATCATATCCGCTTCTGACAGATCGGTTTCCTCGGCGGGAATAGCATAAGATCCGCCAATCCATTTCGCGAGATCCAGATCCGCACAGCGCTTCGAGCAAAAGGGTCGATAATCAAGTGTCGCGCGTTTCTTGCACATGGGGCATCGGCCGAGCATCACAATATCTGCCGATGGTTTATCAGAGGTTGGATCGCTTTCGCTCATGGCGTCTGTTCCGTCTTAAACCCAAGCCCTGTTAGCACTTGTGCTGTTTCATAAAGCGGCAGGCCCACCACGCTTGAATAGGAGCCTACAAGGCTGGTCACAAAAGCCGCTGCCCTTCCTTGGATCGCATATCCGCCCGCCTTGCCGTGCCACTCGCCGCTCAAGAGATAGGCCTTACGCTCCTCATCCGATAATCGCTTCATCGTCACGCGGGTTTCAACCAATCGCTGACGCAAACTGCCATCCGATTGCGCGATGCAGAGCGCCGTATAGACCCGATGCGCGCGACCAGAAAGCAGATCAAGGCACGCCTCGGCCTGTTCTTCCGTTTCCGCTTTCGGCAAATTCCGGCGGCCAACAGCCACCACCGTATCGGCGGCTAACACCAGAAAGGCGTCATCCTTGGCCAAATCACGCGCCTGCGGCAAACAAGCCAACGCCTTTTGATGGGCAAGACGCGCAGCCACCTCGCGCGGCAGCTCGAGCGGCAGCGGCGTTTCATCGATATTGGCAGCTAAACATCCGAAAGGCTCAATCCCGATCTGTCGTAACAGATCAAGACGCCTAGGCGATGCGGAAGCCAAAAAAAGTTTGAGAGAGTGCACGCCGTTTCCCGCCCAATGCTTTTGTTCGATAGGAACCAGTGGCGGCTTCCGCCTTCAAGATGAGATTACTTGAAGCGATAGGTAATCCGCCCTTTGGTCAGATCATAAGGCGTCATTTCAACGAGCACCTTGTCGCCTGCCAAGACACGGATCCGGTTCTTGCGCATTTTGCCTGCCGTGTGCGCAATGATCTCGTGATCATTTTCAAGCTGCACGCGGAACATCGCATTCGGCAACAATTCGGTTACCGTGCCCGGAAATTCAAGAACTTCTTCTTTCGCCATTCAAAACCTTCAATCGACATTGGGGGCGAAAAACCCGCCCCTTCAAGATGGCCGGACCCTAAACGAAACAAACCTATTTGTGAACCGCTTCAGTTTACCGGATGCGCTGCTTTTTGCGCCTGTTCCAAAGCGCGGTAGCGGCTGGCCCCCAAGGGGATCAAAATCAGATAAATCACCGTCACCGAGGCCAGAAACTGGAACGGATAGGTGACCAGAAGCCCTACAATCGCAATAGCGATCACGAAAAACGGCACAACCCACTCTCTTGGCACACGGCTGCCAAAGGTCTTTCCGGCAAAAGTCGGGATCCGGCTGATCATCAAATAGGCGATAAACAGCAAATAAAGCGCCTCTACGACCGAAAATAGCGGTGGCGGCGTAAAACCCAATTGAATCACATAGGCGGGCAAAAGCCCCGTCAACGCGCCGGCAGGCGCCGGAATACCGACAAAAAAGTTCTTTTGCCACTCAGGCCGCTCGGGATCGTCGATCATGACATTGAAACGCGCCAGCCGTAAGGCTGCGGCGGAGGCAAAGAGCAGCGCCACGATCCAACCGATCGATTTCAGATTATTGAGCCCATACGTATAAAGAATAATCGCGGGCGCCACGCCGAAACTGATGAAATCCGCGAGACTATCCAGCTCCGCACCGAAGCGGGACGTACCTTTTAAAAGCCGCGCGATACGCCCATCAAGCCCATCGAGAACCGCTGCGACCAAAATCGAAATGATCGCCTCGCCCAATTGGCCTTCAAACCCAAAGCGAATTCCGGTCAAGCCCGCGCAAAGGGACAAAAGCGTAATGACATTCGGCACCAAAAGCCTAAGCGGCACCGTGTTAAACCGGCGCGGCCGAGATTGCTTATCAGGCTCGAAGGGCGGAAATAAATCGGTCATTGCAGCGTAAATTCCCGCGCGGTCGCGGCCTTGCTCTTCATCGCAATCACCGTCTCGCCGGCGACCATCGTCTGCCCCACACCGACCACAGGCACAACGCCGTCTGGCAAATAAACATCCACGCGCGAACCAAAGCGGATCAGGCCAAAGCGTTGCCCAACATCGAGATGATCGCCTTCATCGACAAAACTCACAATACGGCGCGCCACCAATCCGGCAATCTGCACCACACCGTAGCGCTCTTTGCCTGTATCGACCACAATAGCATTGCGTTCATTGTCTTCACTGGCTTTGTCCAAATCCGCGTTCAAAAACAGGCCGGGACGATAGGCAATCTTCTCGATCGTGCCCGACACGGGCACCCGGTTCACATGGCAATTGAACACATTCATAAACACCGAAACCCTAGTCATCGGTACATCCGAAAGCCCCAATTCCGGCGGCGGTAGCGCCTGCATGATGAGCGAGACGACGCCATCGGCGGGTGAAATAACAAGTCCTTCTCCCACTGGTACCGTGCGCACAGGATCACGGAAGAAATAGGCGCACCAAGCGGTGAGAATTGCGCCAATCCAGCCCAAAGGCCCCCAAATCCACGCCAAAAGATTGGCGACAACCGCAAAAATCGCAATAAAAGGCCAGCCCTCGCGATGGATGGGAACGAAGGGTTTGCGGATGGAATCAAGGATCGACATTTAAGCTCCAATGGATGCGCGCACCCGTTTAAAGATCACTTATCGGCTGAAAGTGCCGCAGGCGTCAATATTTCACCCGTATTTTCAAGCGTTTGACGCGCTTCATCCACCTGACGCTGCTTTTGCCAGAGGCTCGCATAGATACCCTTGGCATCGAGCAGCTCCTGATGGCGTCCGCGCTCGGCGATTTTACCCTTTTCCAGCACCAAAATCTCGTCCGCATTGATGATCGTGGAAAGGCGATGCGCAATCACCAGCGTGGTCCGTCCGCGCGAAATCGTATCCAGCGCGTTCTGGATCTCGCGTTCCGTGAAACTGTCGAGCGCCGAGGTCGCCTCATCCAAAACCAGAATCGGCGGGGCTTTCAAAATCGTCCGGGCAATAGCAACGCGTTGCTTTTCGCCGCCCGATAATTTCAACCCGCGCTCGCCCACACTCGTCTCATACCCATCCGGCAGAGATTTAATAAAACGGTCGATCTGCGCAAATTTGGCAGCCTCTTCAATTTCCTCATGCGAGGCATCCCAGCGCCCATAGCGGATATTGTACAAAATCGTGTCGTTAAACAGCACCGTATCTTGCGGCACCATACCAATCGCGGCACGCAAAGAGACTTGCTTTACTTCCGTGATGTTTTGACCATCGATCAAAATCCGTCCCGATTGCGGCTCATAAAAGCGGAACAGCAAACGCGAGATCGTCGATTTACCACCACCCGATGGACCAACAAGCGCGACCGTCTTTCCGGCTGGAACGGTAAAGCTGATCCCGTCCAAAATCGTGCGCTGCGGGGTATAGGCAAACCGCACATTTTCAAACACCACTTCGCCATTTGAAATGTGCAAAGGCTTTGCCCCTGGCAAATCAGCAATTTCGGGCTCTTGATCGAGAACATCAAACATCTGATCAATATCAATGATCGCTTGCTTAATTTCGCGATACACCATGCCCATGAAGTTCAAGGGTTGGTAGAGTTGCAATAACATCGCATTCACAAGCACAAAATCACCGATCGTGTGCCGACCTTGGCGAATGCCATCGACAACCAACACCATGCAGATCGTTAGACCGCCCGTGAAAATAATAGCCTGTCCGGCGTTTAGCACCGCAAGCGAAATATAGGCCTTAACACTGGCTTTTTCAAAACGCTCCATCGCCTTGTCATAGCGCGAGGCTTCACGCGCCTCAGAACCGAAATATTTCACCGTCTCGAAATTCAGCAAACTATCAACGGCCTT
>DAIOVR010000062.1:0-5081 GCA_036758905.1 Beijerinckiaceae bacterium
ATCAATCACTCAACCGTATTCCGGCGTTTATCCGATCTCGAAAAGCGCAT
Organism: Beijerinckiaceae bacterium; assembly: GCA_036758905.1. Lineage (GTDB taxonomy): Bacteria > Pseudomonadota > Alphaproteobacteria > Rhizobiales > Beijerinckiaceae > CAIUPE01. The sequence goes on from DAIOVR010000062.1 coordinate 51, forward strand.
CGGCACAATGCTGTTTGAGCGCCATCGCTCTGGCTATGCGCTAACGCCTGCGGGTGAGGAAATGGCGCAATTGGCCGGTCGAATGGACGATGATGTCGAGGCCTTCACCCGTAAATTGGTTGGGCAAAGTCTTATTCCGACGGGGGAATTGCGGGTCACAACCAATGATACCTTGCTCGTTTATTTGTTGATGCCCGTTTTTGCAGCCTTTCGGCGGGCCTATCCGACGATCAATTTGGATATAGTCCTCACCAATCAGCCTTTGAACCTATCAAAGCGGGATGCGGATATTGCTATTCGCGCGACCGATGCGCCGCCTGAGACCTTGATCGGGCGACGAATATGCAGCTTGAATTGGGCGATATATGGCCTCAAGAGCGAATTTCCGGACACTGTTGAGGGACGCTATCCCGATCTGGATGGTTTGGCAGATCGGCTATGGGTGTCGCTTGGAGATCAGCTAGGCCATATCCGCGCCGTTCGCTATGTGCATGAACGGGTGCCCGAGGCGCAGATCGCCATCAAGATCAATACGGTTCTTGGTCTCACCGAAGCGGTGGAGGAGGGCATCGGAATTGGTCCATTGCCCTGCCTGATTGCCGATCAGCGGCCGAGTTTGGTGCGATTGACGGAACCCAATCCCGATTTTGCGACGGGGCTGTGGTTGCTCACCCATCCGGATTTGAAAGCCTCGCCACGTGTGCGGGCTTTCTTGGATCTGGCAGCGAATGAACTCAGCAAACGCAAATCGTTGATCGAAGGCACCTATATGGGGAAACCTTCGATCGTATCGGCTTAAGCAATATTCACAACAACTCGACCGCGAATACCGCCTTTGACGATTTTTGCGGCTTCAGAAATGACGTCGGCAAAAGCAATCGTGCGCGTCATGGCATCGAGCTTTTCCATGTCGAGATCGATCGCGAGACGCTTCCACGCTTCCAAGCGATGCGCCATCGGGCACATGACGCTATCGATGCCGAGCAACGCAATACCGCGAAGAATAAACGGTGCAACGCTTGCAGGTAGATCCATACCCTGCGCCAAGCCGCAGCAGGCCACTGCACCGTGCGATTTTGTCATCGCAAGGACATTGGCAAGCGTATGAGAGCCGACGGAATCTACCGCTGCTGCCCAACGCTCTTTGCCAAGCGGGCGGCCCGGTTCTGATAATTCTTTGCGGTCGATAATTTCAGCAGCGCCCAGCGATTTTAAATAATCTGCTTCTTCAGGACGGCCCGTTGACGCAATCACATGCCAACCGAGTTTCGAGAGGATCGCTATCGCAACCGAGCCCACGCCACCCGCGGCACCTGTTACCAATACAGGACCATCGGAAGGCTTAACGCCATGCTTTTCTAAAGCCAGTACCGATAGCATCGCCGTATAGCCCGCTGTGCCAATCGCCATGGCGTGATGCGCGTCTATTCCGGTAGGCAATTTGATCAGCCAATCGCCTTTAACGCGGGCCTTTTCGGCATAGCCACCGTAATGGGTTTCTGACAGTCCATAGCCGTTTAAAAGCACTGCATCGCCAGCTTTAAAACCTACATGCGAAGAAGTCTCAACAATGCCTGCTAAATCGATACCGCCGATCATGGGGGATTTACGCGGAATGGCCGATTTTGCCGAAAGAAAAAGGCCATCTTTATAATTGATGGTCGAATGCGTAACGCGAACGACAACATCGCCTTCCATCAAGTCGGCTTCGGTTAATTGCTTCCAATCTAGATGCTGTACACCGGCTTCATCTTTGGTGATCATCAAGGCTTTAAAGGTACTCATTGGTTTCAACTCCAAATACGGGGATTATCGAATAAAATTTATGCAGATTGCGGTTGTGTGCGAAGGACAGCAACTTCCCGGATCGGGAGATTGATGAGGGCAGAGGCAATACCAAGCGCGATAGAGAGCCACCATACGATCATATAAGAACCTGTTCGCTCATAAAGAACGCCGCCGAGCCAGACGCCCAAGAAGCCACCAAGCTGATGCGAGAAAAAGGCAAACCCATAGAGCATGGCGAGATAGCGTGTGCCGAACATCACGGCAACCAGACTCGATGTGGGTGGAACCGTTGAGAGCCATAAAAAGCCCATAGCGACGCCGAACAATAAGGCATTCGCCGGTGTTGCTGGCGCCAGAATAAAGCACAACACAGCAACCGATCGCCCGAGATAAATGACCGATAAAATCCAGCGCTTTGGCATACGGCCCGATAGCCACCCTGCCGTTAACGAGCCGACAGCATTGGCTAATCCGATGACGGCCAATGTCCATCCGCCGACCCATGCAGGCATGCCAATATCATTCAGATAGGCAGGCAAGTGAGCTGTGATAAAGGCAAGCTGAAAGCCGCAGGTGAAAAACCCTAAAACAAGCATCACATAGCTCGGATGATGAAAGGCTTCGCTAAGGGCTGCTTTGACCGATTGCTTCGGTGCCTGGTCCGTATCCGATTTTGATAAAGCGCGTGTGGCAAGCGGAAGGGACAAGGGCAACACGAAAAGGAGCGTAATGGAAAAGACCAGAAGGGTTTCATGCCATCCGATTGAATCGATTAAAACGCTGCCAATGGGTGGAAATACGAATTGGCCAAATGAACCTGCAGCTGTACCAGCACCAAAGGCTAGACCACGCCATTTTTCAGGCAGTAATTTTCCGAATGCACCAATGACCAGATTAAACGAGCAGCCTGAGAGCCCCATGCCGATGAGAACGCCCGCGCCAACCGTTAAAACACTTGGGGTTGAGGAGTAGGCCATAACCACCAGCCCGAGGGCGTATAGTAATGCGCCGAGGCATAACATCCGTATCGTGCCGAACCGATCCGCAAGTGCGCCGGCAAAAGGCTGACCAACGCCCCAAAGGAGATTTTGAATGGCAATAGAGAAAGAAAAGATTTCCCGGCCCCAGCCATATTCATGCGACATTGGAAGCTGAAACAAACCAGCCGATGCACGAGGCCCAAAGGTGATAAAGCCGATGAAGCAGCCACAGATCAGAATAAATTGGGGCGTATAGGCAGGTTTAGCATGATTTTTGGCAGTCGACATGGGCATCTCCTCAGCCTGCCTCCTATAGCCTCGTTGCGGCCTCATGGCGAGGCCTTGGAGCAATATAGGCCAATAAATGTCGTATTTCAGCAGGAACTATGGGCGCTAAAATTGAGCAGCTGTGGATCAATTCGTTCTTCAGCAACTATGTAGCTTTAGTCGTAGTTGCTTTTTGAGAATGGATCAGCGAAGCAAGTTGATCTCGCAACTGCGAAATGGGGCAGGTGATGGCAAAATGGGTCTACACATTCGGTGACGGAAAAGCCGAAGGCGAATCCGGAATGCGTAATCTTCTTGGTGGCAAAGGTGCTAACCTTGCCGAGATGAGCAATCTTGGATTGCCCGTGCCGCCCGGATTTACGATCACCACCGAATTATGCACCTATTATTACGACCACGGAAAAACCTACCCAGCCGAATTGGAAACGCAAGTCGCATCCGCCCTTGCTCATGTCGGGAATTTAACGGGCAAGCGCTTTGGGGATGCGAGTAATCCTCTGCTTGTATCGGTTCGCTCCGGGGCCCGCGCCTCCATGCCGGGTATGATGGATACAGTTCTCAATCTTGGGTTGAACGACGTTACCGTTGAAGCCCTTGCGAAGGGTTCGGGCGATGCCCGTTTTGCATGGGATTCCTATCGCCGCTTTATTCAAATGTATTCGGATGTCGTGCTTGGCGTAGAGCATTATCATTTTGAAGATATTTTAGAGACCGTTAAAGAGCGCCGTGGTTATTCGCTCGATACGGAAGTCACAACGGACGAATGGAAGGCGATTGTTGCTGATTACAAAGCTGTTGTTGAGCAAGAACTCAGCAAGCCTTTTCCGCAAGACCCAAACGAGCAATTATGGGGCGCGATTGGCGCCGTGTTTGGTTCATGGATGAATGCGCGCGCGAATAAATACCGTGAGTTGCATGCGATCCCCGCAAGCTGGGGCACAGCGGTTAATGTGCAGGCAATGGTGTTTGGTAATTTGGGCGAGACATCGGCCACGGGTGTTGCGTTTACCCGCAATCCATCAACGGGTGCAAAAGAACTGTACGGCGAATTCTTGATCAATGCGCAGGGCGAAGATGTCGTTGCCGGTATTCGTACGCCGCAGGATATTACGGAAGTTGCGCGCATTGCTGCCGGATCAGATCGGCCATCGCTGGAAAAGGCGATGCCGGATGCCTTTAACGAATTTTTGCGGATTTGTGCGCTGCTTGAAAAGCATTACCGCGATATTCAAGATGTTGAATTCACCATTGAACGCGGCAAGCTCTGGATGTTGCAAACACGCAATGGCAAGCGAACCGCGAAGGCGGCTTTAAAAATCGCCGTTGATTTGGCAGCAGAAGGCCTCATTACCGAAGAAGAAGCGGTTGGCCGAATTGATCCCGCCTCGCTTGACCAGCTATTGCATCCGACGATCGACCCTAAAGCCGAGCGTCGCGTGATGGCCTCGGGCTTACCTGCTTCTCCCGGTGCTGCGATGGGTGAAATTGTGCTTGATTCCGATGAAGCGGAAGCTGCCAAAGCTGCAGGACGCAAGGTTATTCTCGTGCGCGTTGAAACCTCGCCTGAAGACATCCATGGCATGCATGCCGCTGAAGGGATTTTAACGGCTCGGGGCGGCATGACCTCGCACGCCGCCGTTGTGGCCCGTGGCATGGGCAAGCCCTGCGTGTCGGGCGCGGGCATGTTGAAGGTGGATATGGCGGCGGGAACGATTACCGCCTCCGGTGTAACGCTGAAAAAGGGCGATTTTATTACGATTGACGGCTCGACGGGGCAGGTTCTACTCGGTCAGGTGAAAATGATCGAGCCTGAATTATCGGGCGAATTCAGCACGTTAATGGGATGGGCCGATAAAGGCCGCCGCATGAAAGTGCGTGCCAATGCCGAGACGCCGTTGGATGCCCGTACCGCGCGGAATTTTGGTGCGGAAGGCATCGGGCTTTGCCGTACCGAGCATATGTTCTTTGAAGGCGA
>DAIOVR010000062.1:5181-11911 GCA_036758905.1 Beijerinckiaceae bacterium
AGGGCTCGGGCGCTGGAATTGCACGAATTTAACCCAATGTTGGGTTTCAGAGGCTGCCGTTTGGCGGTTGCCTACCCCGAAATCGCCGAAATGCAGGCAAGGGCGATTTTCGAAGCAGCGGTTGAAGCGGCCAAAAAGACCGGACAGGCGGTTATTCCGGAAGTGATGGTGCCGCTTGTGATGGCTAAGCCCGAGCTCGATTTCGTTAAAGCGCGCATTGATGCAATGGCGCAGGCGGTGAAAGACGAGACGGGGGCAAGCTTTACCTATCAAGTTGGCACGATGATTGAGCTGCCGCGCGCCGCCTTACGGGCCGCCGAGATTGCTCAATCGGCTGAGTTTTTCTCCTTTGGTACCAATGATTTAACCCAGACAACGTTGGGGATTAGCCGCGACGATGCCGCGTCGTTCTTGGGTGCCTATACGGCAAGCGGGCTTTTGCCGGCAGATCCGTTTGTGACGCTTGATCAAGACGGTGTGGGCGAACTTGTGAAGCTCGCGGCCGAACGCGGACGGTCTACTAGGCCGTTGATAAAGCTCGGGATTTGCGGCGAACATGGCGGCGATCCGGCCTCGATCAGCTTCTGCGAAGGGGCAGGGCTTGATTACGTGTCCTGCTCGCCCTACCGCGTGCCGATTGCCCGTCTGGCCGCAGCGCAGGCGGCGATTGGGGCCAAGGTCGCAAGCCAAGCTTAACCTCTTGTAAACCATAGTCTTTAACCTCCCATCAACCTTAACGCGGGATAAACGCGGGTAGGGTTGGTGGGTCGCGATTGTGTGATTCGCCGCTGATATTTGAAGGGTTCGGGCGGGTTTCATGCGGCGTTCCGGTCTTTTTCGGGTGCTTTCGGTGCTCAACCGTACGGTGTTGGGGGGCTGCCTTTTGGTGTCCTTTACCGCTAGCGCCAGTGTGGATGCGACGCGCGGCTTTTCGATTGCTACTTACCACCCGAAGCAACCCGCTAACCTACTGAAATCTATATCGAATAATGTGAGTTTAGGCGCTTCTGACGAGGCTGAGCCGTTAATCATTATTCCCGCCCATATTGGCCTTGGGCCCGAATTTTCGCCGGGGTTTACGACGGCTCCCCGCTATCAGGAAAAGCTGGCGGCAGGGGAGGAGGAGCGGGTCAACACGCTTAAAAAAAGTGACCCTTTGCCTGCCTTTATACCGGGCTTTGACGGGCAGACTCCGGCGCTTGAATCAGTTGCCGAACCTCACGCTAACACGCTGACAATGCTTGCGGAATCCCGTGCGGCAGAGGGCGAGGGCAAGGTGACGATAGGCTCCGGTTTGACGCCCAAAGCGGACCTTGCTGCTAAGACGCCAACCGTATCGGGAGCGGCCACCTTAAGCGTGGCACTGCTGTCGGCCGATCGGCTTTCGGGCGGCATGGAAAAAGACCGTTTCTCGGGCGGAATATCTATTGTTGCCAAACCCTTACCGCCTATTCGACCAGAAGACCCCAAGCCCGTTTTTGTGAGCCTCATCAAGCCTTCGGAATTTGCCAAGGAGCAGCATTGCCTCACCGAAGCGGTCTATTTCGAGGCCCGCAGCGAGCCAGAAAGTGGCCAAGCGGCGGTCGCCCAAGTGGTGCTTAACCGATTGAAAAGTATATATTATCCCAAAACTATTTGCGAGATCGTCTACCAAAATCAGGAGCGCTATCTCGGCTGCGAGTTCACTTTTACCTGCGAAGGTAAATCGCTGGTGGTAAACGACCCTGATTCATGGGCTTTGGCCGAAAAACTAGCCCGAAAAGTGCTAGAAGGGGCGATTTATAACGCCGAAGTGGGCGATTCCACCCATTACCACGCCGATTACGTGCGGCCCTATTGGGCGAAGTCGCTCGACAAACGCGACGTCATCGGGCGGCATATTTTTTATAGTTTGAAGCCTGGCCTGCCGGGTGGCGTGTGTCCCGGCTGCCTACTGGCAAAGGCGGCGGGGTAGGGCTTTTGGCCTCGCTTTGAGGTGAATAACGCTAGGGTTGTGGTGAATAGCGCAGCGGTTGAGGTAGTGGTGAGGCGGGTTGCGCTTATTGAAAGTGCATGGGCGGGCGCAGCGGTGCGGAGAATTACAGTCTAGGGTTGTGTAATTGTCGTCTTTCTCCCCTTGCGGGAGAAGGTGTCATGCGAAGCGTGACGGATGAGGGCTCCATTGGTGGGCGTACCCCTCACCCGACCCCCGTTCGGGGGCCACCCTCTCCCGCAAGGGGAGAGGGATGTTTTAAAGACCGTATATTTTTATCCCTCATCCTGAGCCGGACCGTAGGTCCGTGTTGAAGGAGGTGGTGTAGGGCGAAACGCGTCGACCATGTTTCGTCACGCGCTTTTGGCGCGGTTCAGCATGAGGGGTGGTGGATCGTGAGGGTTTTGCCTTGCACCTTTTCCGCTGTGAGGTGCGCGGTTTCTCTATTTGCGAAGCCATCTCCTGCAAAAGGAGAATAAGCACGGCAATTCTTTTCCGTCATTGCGAGCGAGAGCGAAGCAACCCAGTTGATGGTTGTTTCGAAAGTGCAATGGCGATGTCGCGCTCTTATGCTTTGCTGCTAGCTGGGTTGCTTCGCTCTCGCTCGCAATGACGATTTTAAGCTAGAGCCTCAACTCACCCCGATATCCAACCCCAAATCCAGCACCTTGGCCGAGTGGGTGAGTGCGCCAACCGAGATCATATCCACGCCGCTTTCGGCAATCGCTGCTACCGTTTCCAAATTCACGCCGCCCGAGGCTTCGGTGAGCATTTTTCCGGCAACGCGGGTGACGGCTTCGCGCAACATTGCTGGGCTCATATTGTCGAGCAGCACCACATCGGCGCCCTCTTTCAACACCTCGTCGAGCTGGTCGAGCGTGTCGACTTCGATTTCGATTTTAACAAGATGGCCGATGCTGGCTTTCACTGCGCGTAGCGCTGGGATCACGCCGCCTGCAACCGCGATGTGGTTGTCTTTGATGAGGATGGCATCATCAAGCCCGAAGCGGTGATTAAAGCCACCACCGCAACGCACGGCGTATTTTTCAAACGCGCGTAAGCCCGGTGTGGTTTTGCGCGTGCAGACGATGCGCGCTTTGGTGTGGGCGACGGCCTTCACATACAATGCGGTGAGTGAGGCGATGCCGGAGAGGCGGCCCATATAGTTGAGCGCAACGCGCTCGGCCGAGAGGATGGCGCGGGCGGGACCTTCGACCGCCAACACAACATCGCCTTTTTTGACGGTCGAGCCATCGGCCAAATGCGTGTCGAAGCGGACATTGGCATCCATCATGCGGAAAGCGGCTATCGCGATTTCGCTGCCGGCGATGACGCCTTCCTGACGCGCGGCGAGTACGGCGCGGGCGCGGGCGGAAGCGGGGATGGTGGCGAGCGTGGTGATGTCACCTGCGCGGCCTAGATCTTCCTGCAAAGCGGCTTTGACGGCGTCTTCGATCATGAGCGGGTTGAGCATGGTGGGAGTCCTTGTTGGCACTATCAAAATATTCATCCCTCTCCCCTTGCGGGAGAGGGTGCCCGCGAAGCGGGTCGGGTGAGGGGTGAGGCTGCCGCTTACCCCTCATCCGACGGTCTTCGACCGCCACCTTCTCCCGCAAGGGGAGAAGGCGACTTGTTCAATTATTTTACCTTCACCCCATCACCCCCGACACAATCGCCCGTAACTCATCAAGCGTAAACTTGGAGCGATGCGCCAGCGCTGGATTGGCTTCGGGGTAATCGGAGCGGTAATGCCCGCCGCGGCTTTCTAGCCTTGCATAGGCAGCTGCGGCGATAAAGAGGGCAGCTCGGGCCATGGCGGTGACTTCTGGGGCCTCTCCGGTGGCCTCTATGTCGGCGAGCGTCCAGATGGCGGTCATGAGGCCTGTCTTGTTGCGGATGACGCCGACATGGTCGGTCATGGTTTGGCGCAGCATATCGACGAGATCGGGGTCGAACGGAATGACTCTCGCCTTGCCTTTATCGGTTGCTTTCACCGGACTTAATTCGGCCGGCAAAGCATCGGCGACGCGCGCGGCAAACACGATGGCTTCAAGCAATGAGTTTGACGCTAACCGATTGGCACCGTGCACGCCCGTTGAGGCGACTTCGCCGATGGCCCAGAGGCCTTCGCAGGTGCTACGGCCCTCCGAGCAGGTTAATACTCCGCCCATGTGGTAGTGTTCTGCTGGGGCTATTGGGATGAGATCGGTTGCGGGGTTGATGCCTGCGGATTGGCAGGTCGCGTATACCGTGGGGAAGGCTTCCGCAAATCTTTCGCCGATGGCAGTGCGGCAATCCAAGAACGCGCCGCGGCCTGCTTGGAGCTCCGTGAAGACGCCGCGGGCGACGATGTCGCGCGGGGCCAGCTCTGCATCTTTGTGCAAGGCTTGCATAAAGCGCTTGCCCGATTTGTTGACGAGCGTTGCGCCTTCCCCTCTGAGCGCTTCTGTCGCGAGGGGTGCAGGGTCGCGGCCAATCGCAATGGCTGTGGGGTGAAATTGCACGAACTCGGCGTCGGCAATCACCGCGCCTGCAAGCGCTGCCATGCTGATGCCATTGCCGCAGGCTTCTTTCGGGTTCGTCGTCATCGCATAGAGATGGCCGATGCCGCCTGTGGCGAGCACGACATCGCTGGCGTGGTAATGCGTGAGCGTATCGTTTTCATCACGCGCGGCAACGCCTGTTACCTTTGCGCCTTCGGTTAAGAGATGCTCGGCGGTGACGCCTTCCAACACGGTGATAGAAGGCGTTGCGCGAACAGCCGCGATGAGCGCCTGCATGATCGCAGCCCCTGCCATATCGCCACGCACTCTTACGATGCGACGCTCGGAATGCGCGGCCTCGCGCGATTGCACGAGATGGCCTTCGAGGTTTTTGTCGAACGGTACGCCATAGCTCAAAAGATCGCGTACACGATCACCCGCCTCGCGCGCCATACTGAGCGTGATCGCTTCATCGACAATGCCGCCGCCTGCAACAAGCGTATCGGCGGTATGCTTTTCGGGCGTATCGCCTTCGGCCATCGCTGCCGCAATGCCGCCTTGTGCCCATGCGGATGATGCACCTTCGCCGAGCGGCGAAGTGGCGAGTACCGTTACAGGACGCGGGCTAAGTTTTAACGCGCAGAACAAGCCTGCCAGACCGCCACCGACAATGACAACCGAAGATGTCATTATCGACCGAGCGCGATCATCCGCTCAACAGACGCGCGGGCTTTATCGGCAATGGCGGGATCAACGATCACTTCATCGCGCAGATAGACAAGACTATCGAGAATCTTGGGCAGCGTGATGCGCTTCATATGTGGGCAGAGATTGCACGGGCGAATGAAATCGACTTCCGGTGCTTCGGCCGCAACGTTGGACGCCATCGAGCATTCGGTGACCATCAGCACGCGCTTGTGCTTTCCGGTTTTGACCCAATCGATCATATGCGCGGTGGAGCCTGTGAAATCGGCCTCGGCCAATACGTCGGGAGGGCACTCGGGATGCGCGATGATTTCGATGGAAGGATCGGCTTCGCGATAGGCGCGGAGCTCCTCGCCCGAGAAACGCTCATGCACTTCGCAATGGCCTTTCCAGAGGATGAGCTTCACCTTGGTTTTGGAGGCGACATATTTGCCCAAATATTCGTCGGGCAAAAAGATCACGCGGTCGACGCCCAAGCTCTCGACAATTTGCACTGCATTCGACGAGGTGCAGCACACATCGGTTTCGGCTTTCACATCGGCCGACGAATTCACATAGGTAACAACGGGAACACCAGGATAACGCTGTTTGAGCAAGCGCACATCCGCACCCGTGATGGAGGCGGCGAGCGAGCATCCGGCGCGCGTGTCGGGAATGAGAATGGTTTTTTCGGGGTTCAAGAGTTTCGATGTCTCGGCCATGAAATGCACGCCGCATTGCACGATGATATCGGCATCAACTTCGGTGGCTTTCCGCGCAAGCTGCAGCGAGTCGCCGACAATATCCGCGACACCGTGGAAGATTTCCGGTGTCTGGTAATTATGGGCAAGGATGACCGCGTTACGCTCTTTTTTCAGACGATTGATGGCGGCGATATAGGGCGCGTGGAAGGGCCATTCGACGGATGGGATGACGTGCTGCACGCGGGCGTAAATATGCGCCGTCTCGCGCTCGACCTCAGACGTCCACTCCAAATTCGGCATTGGCAAAACGCCTAACCGCTGGACAAGCGGGGAGGGCGCGCCATGCGGCACGGGCATTGAGGAAATGGATGCGGTCGTCGACAAAGCGCTCATCGGTTTCTCCGTTATGCTCTTTAGGAGCATAATAGCGGAGCGAAAATACTGGCGGTTTCGCCAGATTGCCTCTCCCCAAGGGTATAAATGCTCATTTAGAGCATAAGGATTATACGCCTGATCGAGGGGATTGGATAGATGGAAAATGACGGAGGTGGGGAGGAATGTCATCCGTCATTGCGAGCGATGAGCGAAGCAACCCAGCTAGCGGTGATTGAGGGGCGCCATTTAACCGTTGTGCCCTCTTCTAAACCATTAACTGGGTTGCTTCGCGTTCGCTCGCAATGACGGTACGAGGTGCCATTTGAACGCTGGCATCCCTCTTCTCTAGCGGAAGGACATGTAATCTTAGTCGTCATTGCGAGCGATGAGCGAAGCAACCCAGCTAGCGGTGATTGAGGGGACGCAGCTTAACCGTTACGCCCTTTTCGAAACCATCAACTGGGTTGCTTCGCGTTCGCTCGCAATGACGGTACGAGGTGCCATTTGAACGC
>DAIOVR010000062.1:12011-12699 GCA_036758905.1 Beijerinckiaceae bacterium
TACGCCCTTTTCGAAACCATCAACTGGGTTGCTTCGCGTTCGCTCGCAATGACGGGGAAATGTTATTACCCGCCAGCAATCGCCGAGAAATCTGCCACTGCTCTTGTGGCTTCGCGGAAGGAGGCGAGGAGCCGCAATCGGTTGGCGCGGATGCTTGCGTCTTCCGCGTTCACCAGAATTTTATCGAAGAACGCATCCACCGCCGGGCGAAGTTCGGCGAGCGCTTTCATGGCGCCCTCGAAATCTTCCTTGGCCACATGGTCTTTGGCGTGGCGGGTTGCGACATCAAGGACTTCGGCGAGGACTTTTTCTTCCATCTCGCCCTTCTCTTTGATGAGGTGAAGATCGATGGCCTCGTTGTAGCTCTTGCCGTCTTTCTTCTCCTCGGCCTTGAGGATGTTGGCGGCGCGGCGGAAACCTGCGAGCAGATTGGTGCCATCATCCGATGCGAGAAACGCATCGAGCGCTTCAACGCGTTTGACGATCATCAACAGATCATCCTGCTGGCCTGAGCCAAGCACCGCATCGATGAGATCATGCCGCTGGCCTTGATCGCGGAGATAGACTTTTAGGCGGTCGTGGAAGAAGGCGAGGAGGCTTTCGTCGACATGGTGTTGTGAAAGAGCAACGCGAATTTCATTTTCCAAAACCAACCGCACAACGCCCAACGCTGCACGACGCAACGCAT
>DAIOVR010000063.1:0-12638 GCA_036758905.1 Beijerinckiaceae bacterium
GTTGAAAGTCTTGGCGCTGGTGATATCTGGCCTCGCACGCCCAGCGGCCAATATTCAACCAAATCGGCTGACTTTCGACGCATGACAGCCATTTATCCTCAATTAGAGGAATTTAGGGCTATTTATGAGGCTATTGCAGCTGCACCAAAGGCATCACCTTTTCCGATCTGTTCTGATGGACGCATTCGGTTGGGCCGCCGGGAATTCGGTAACCGTCGTCTGGGCTTTGGAACAGAGGATACAGGTTCAGTAGGTTTTGGAGCCTACCGCGCTAAGACGGGGCGCAACCAGCCCCGCGCAATCGAGTTTTTGCCATCAGCATCTTCTTGGTGGCGTACCTTGGTCACTCCGCCTGAAGGCAAGGTCATCGGGTATTTTGATTTCAAATCTCAAGAATATGGTGTTGCCGCCTACCTCAGCGGCGACCCCTATATGATCAGCGATTATTCGTCTGGGGAGGTGTATATCCCTTTAGGCATTCGGTCTGGATTGATTCCCGCCGACGCTACAAAAGCAACGCATGGTGAATTCAGGGACCGCGTACTTAAACCCGTCCTTCTTGGGCTCCAGTATGGTCGTCAGCCCGAAGGTATTGCTTTGGCAATCGGCGGAGGAAATCCAGCCACTTACCGCGAAGACCTGCACCTAGCGCAGCGTATTCACCGAAAGCATCATGAAACGCATGGTGTGTTTTGGAACTGGGTTGGATCGGTCGAGCAAAATGCGTATCTCACGGGGAAGATTGAGACCCAAATGGGCTGGCGTATGCTTGTGGGGGATCCGTCGACGCGGGTGAGGGAAAACGGGCGCTGGCAGGAATACGGAACCAAGCGCTTAACGCTCATGAACTGGCAAATGCAGGCTACTGGCGCGGAGATTATTCGCCTAACCTGTGCAGCTCTCACCACAGCGGGTGTTGAAGTCATCTGCCCCGTCCACGACGCCGTACTCTTCTTGGCGGATCAGGACTGTTACGAAGAAGTCGGCAATTTGGTGGCTACCATTATGGAACGCGCCGCCATCACGATTCTTGGTGCTAGGATTCCAGTCGACCGCCAATGGGTGATGCCGGGCGATAATTGGCGTCCCAAGAAGGGCGACAAAATGTGGGCTGTTGTGTCCAAAGCACTAGCTGGTAACCCTGCCTTGCGAGGTGTCCGTTGAAACCCTTGGAGCACGGCTATATTGAAGAAGAAGTTACTATCGATGGTGTTTTGGCCATTCGCAGGCGGAAAGCCCCCACCACTCGCAAAGCCAAAGGGTATTTTCTTCATGTCCCGATGACCTGTATTGCAGCCCTAGCCGAGGCAGAGATACCCGCCAAGGCGTGGGCGTTGGCGCTTTGGATTATCTGGCATCACATGGTTTCTCGTGGGGAGGAGGCAACGGTAAGTGCTGCATTTGCCAAAAAGGCGGGGATTGAAGGCAGATCGGCACGACGCCATGCCGTGAATGCGCTTGAGGTGTCGGGGTTATATGAATTATCCCGCCAAGGCACGGAAGCTGTTAGGGTTCGCTTGGGACATAACTTAAAATCGCTACTCCACCAAAATTGACAATCGCCTGATACAAGTTGGATGTTTAGCAGCCAATGGCATGGCTGTATTAAGACCATGCTATGGCTACCTAGTAGCCAAGTGGGTCTATCTATTAAGATTATTATCTTCTTGTTTGTTCTATTTTAAACGCTGAATGCCAAGAGCCTTCATAACAATGCGCTCATAGCCTGGCTCGCTAGAGCCAATGCGGACCTTGCGCATGAAGTATTTCTCGAATGCTATCTTTGCCAAATGCACCCAATAGCCTTGGCTTGACCAGTTGACATTGCGTGGCGGAATTTGCGGCAGAGCCACAAAGGCGACACCGGAGTCGCCGAAATCAGCGAGACAAACCGCGTTCCATGTTGGCAAATGACTTGGTTCTTTGCCTGCCATTATTTCCTGAATGTTATGAGTTGAAGCCGTTACCATAGATTCGATCATATAGCCGGTCTTAGGGACACCAATCGGAACGGGCGTTTGCTCAAAGGGGGGTATCGCGACGCACACGCCGACAGCAAAAATGTTCTGATATTTTGGATTGCGTTGGTATTTATCAATGAGCACGAAGCCGCGCGGATTGGTGAGGCCCTCAATCCATTTGCCATCGGCATCTTTCAGGCAATCCACACCACGGAAGCCTGGTATGAACATTGAATATTTTTGTGGCAAGGAATGGGTCTTTTTAACGGAGCCATCCTCGTTATGTTCAATAACTTCGACGGACGTTTCAGTTACCTTGTCGATTTTGGCATTTGTAATCCATTTAATGTCTCGGTCGCGCATTACGGATTCAAGCATCCCCTTAGTGTCACCAACGCCACCTAATCCAAGATGGCCTATGTAGGGTTCAGAGGTCACAAAGGTTACCGGCACGCGATCGCGAATTTTCCGCTTTCGCAAATCCGAGACTGCGGTAAGTGCATACTCATAGGCCGGGCCAAAGCAGGAAGCACCTTGCACAGCGCCAATCACCATTGGGCCAGGATCTTTGCAAAACGCTTCCCAATGATCGCCTGCTGCAGCTGCATGATCGATGTGGCAAATGGATTTGGTGTGACCGTTCGGGCCTAAACCTTCAATCTCGTCAAAGGCGAGCTTCGGCCCGGTCGCGATAATAAGGTAGTCATAAGAGAGGGTGTTGCCGTCGCCGAGTTCGACAAGATTTTCGGCTGGCTTGATGTGCTTTGCACCAGATGAATTAAAGCCGATGCCAAGATTTTTAAAGACGTCGGGCAGGTAAACTTTGACGTCTTCCGGTTTGCGCCATTTGACAGCTACCCAAGGATTGGAAGGGATAAACTGAAAATATTCCGAGTCGGATACAACCGCTATTTCCGCTGATTTTCCTAATAAATCTCGTAACTCATAGGCTGCAGGAATACCTCCGATACCGGCACCAACCACAACAATCTTGGTCATAATTATCTCCCCCCAGCTTATTTAGATGATTTATTTTATTGCTTGAATTGATGCTCTTGGTCAGGACTTTAAAGCGTTAGAAAGCAGCACCTGGTTGAGCGCCAAACCGTTTTAGAATCATGGCCAAGGGGCAAAATCCTGTAAACGCTGATTGAAGAAGGTTTAGTCCGACAAAGCCCGTAAGCAAGAGCCACCACGGGCTAAGGGCTAGCGAGAGTGTCAGGCCTAATAAAATAACAAAGCCTGCGAATGCCATAACGATACGATCTATACTCATGAGGGAATTCCTTCTGTTTGTGCCCCAAGAGGTCCGCAATCATCCTTGCAATAGAGCTCATAGAGCAGGGCAATCATGCGGGAGACATTGGGGTTCCCTAGGGAATAGTAAATTGTCTGCGACTCACGACGTGTCGTGACGAGGTGGTCATCTCTGAGCCGCGCGAGATGTTGGGATAATGCTGATTGACTGAGGCCAATAGCCTTCTGGATCGCGGTTACAGACCGTTCTCCCTTATGCAGTTCGCACATAATCATCAGCCGCTGGCGGTTGGCCAGCGCTTTGAGGAAGGTTTCGGCCTCGGCGGCTTTGGGAGCAAGTTCTTCTAAATTCATACTTGCTAATTTAGAATAATCTAATATACAGGTCAAGTCCTTTTTTGGAGTTTGTCATGCGCCAGCATCTGGTTACCCTATCAATCGCCCTTTTTGGCTTCAGTTTGGCAGCGTCAGCCGCTGAATTCAAAGTTCAGCTCGTCTCCATTGATGATCAAAAAGCCGTATTGGCTACGGTGGAGCCTGTGAAGATGATGACCGCGCGGGCCAGAATAGGTGGCACGGTCGTGGTCTTGAAGGCCACGGAAGGCATGATGGTGGAGGCGGCCAACGACCTGGCCGTGGTAGTGGACGACAAGCTAGCTCTACAAATCAAGGCAATTGATGCCCGCATCGAATCACAAGATGCGCAACGGGCCAAAGCCGAGCTCGATCTCAACCGAATCAACGAACTTTTTCAGCGCGGCACAGCCTCTCAGGCGCAAGTGGATCAGACCAAGACGGTCTTTGATGTTGCCAATCGCCAGCTCTCCGCCATCAAATCGGATCGGGATGTCATCCTGCAGCAGACAGCGGAAGGAACTGTTCGTGCGCCCGGTCAAGGTCGTGTGTTGACGGTTCCGGTGGCGGAAGGGTCGGTCGTTATGCCGGGTGAAACCATCGCAACCATAGCCGAGGATAATTATATCCTACGCGTGGAATTACCGGAACGCCATGCCCGCTTCATGCGCTCGGGTGATACCGTTAAAATTGCAGGCCGTGGCGCCGCAAATGGTGATCAGGGGGTACTGAGAACCGGAATCGTCCGCGTCGTCTATCCAGAGATCAAAGGCGGACGGGTGATTGCCGATATCGCCGTTGATGAACTTGGTGATTATTTCGTTGGCGAGCGCACACGCGTTTATGTTTCGACAGGAACGCGGCAGGCGATTGTGGTTCCGGCATTGGCGATCTTTTTAAGAGCTGGCATTGAATATGTCAGGCTCGGTGATGGTCGAGAAATCGTGATCAAAACCGGCGAACATCGGGATGATAACGTCGAAGTGCTTTCCGGCTTGAAGGCGGGTGATGTGGTGGTAACGCCATGAAGCTCGGTCTTTCGGGAAACCTCACCCGCACCTTTATTTCGTCGCCGCTCACGCCGCTGTTACTGATCGGTGCGATCATTGTTGGCGCGATTGCTTTGTTCGCGTTGCCGCGTGAGGAAGAGCCGCAAATCAGCGTACCGATGGTTGATATTGTCGTGGCTGCGAATGGCTATAAAGCCGCTAATGCGGTGGAGCTGATCACGCGTCCTTTGGAAGATATTGTTAAAGGCATTAATGGTGTCGAGCATGTCTATTCCAACACGCTTGATGATCGGGTTGTTGTCACCGCGCGCTTTTTTGTTGGCACCGATGAGGATACGGCGGTGCTGCGGGTACATGAAAAAATTCGCGCCAATATTATTGGCTTACCCGTCGGCATTCCCGATCCGCTCATCGTCGGACGCGGCATCAATGATGTGGCGACCGTTGTTCTAGCCCTATCGGCTAAACCCGAACAAGCGAAAGACTGGACGGCCAACGGGCTTTATCAAATTGCCGACGAGTTACAACACGAGCTGGTTAAGGTCGATAATATTGGCTCAAGCTATATCGTTGGCGGGGATCCGAACCAGATCCGCGTTGAGCCCGATCCGGAGCGTCTCTCGCTTTATGGCGTGACGCTCAATCAATTGATCGACAAAGTATCCAACGCGAACCGTTCCTTCCAAGTGGGTAATTTCCGCATGGGTGGTAAGGATATGCCGGTGCTGGCTGGCCAGACTTTGCAGGGCGTACCCGATATCGGTTTGCTCTTGATGACCACGCGCGATGGTCGACCGGTTTACGTTAAAGATGTCGCTAATGTCGTGGTCGGCGCCGCTGACCCTGATCATTTGAGCTGGACGCTAACGCGGACGGCCGATGGCTCGCTCGACAAACGCCCTGTGGTTAGTCTTGCATTGGCCAAACGCAAAGGTGCGAATGCGGTTGTTGTTGCCGAAGATATCGTCAAACGTTTGGAGACCGTTAAGGGCCGTATTATCCCCACAGGTGTAGAAGTTGAAATCACCCGCAATTACGGCGAGACGGCAACGGAAAAAGCCAATGAGTTGTTGTTTCATCTGGCGCTCGCCACCGTTTCGATTGTTATCCTCATCACGCTGACCATTGGTTGGCGTGAGGGTGTGGTGGTGCTGGTCATCATCCCGATGACAATTTTGCTCACGCTCTTCGCTTCTTGGTTGATGGGCTACACGATCAACCGCGTCAGTCTTTTTGCGCTTATTTTCTCCATCGGTATTCTGGTTGATGATGCAATCGTAGTCGTTGAAAATATCGTGCGCCATTGGGCGATGCGCGATGACCGCAGCCGTATCGAAGGCGCTATCGACGCTGTGGCGGAAGTGGGCAATCCAACGATTGTCGCAACACTGACGATTGTCGCAGCCCTCCTGCCAATGATGTTTGTGAGCGGTATGATGGGGCCCTATATGAGCCCGATTCCGGCGAATGCGTCGATGGCGATGTTGTTTTCGTTCTTTGTCGCGGTGACGATTACGCCGTGGCTTTTGATGAAAGTGGTCGGCAAGCAGACGACCGGTCACGATAGCCATACGCACGCTGAGGATGGCGGCGCGATGGGCCGTTTCTACCGCCGTATCGCCACGCCATTGCTGCAAGGTCGCCGAGCGTCGAAATGGTTCTTAGCGATTGTGGGTGTGGCGACGCTTGCAGCCTGCGCCCTGTTTGCGACGCAAAGCGTGCGCGTGAAATTGCTACCTTTCGACAATAAATCCGAAGTGCAAGTGATGCTGGATCTGCCGCGCGGCACGCCTTTGGAAGAGACGGATCGGGTGCTGACGGAAGCTGCAATGCGCCTCAAAGACCTACCCGAGCTTGTCTCGATGCAGGCATATGCAGGCACAAGTGCGCCGTTTAATTTCAATGGTCTGGTGCGGCATTATTATTATCGCTCTAATCCGGAGCAAGGCGATATCGCAATCAATCTTTTGCCCAAAGGCGAGCGCTCGCGCGCGAGCCATGTGATTGCGCTTGATATTCGCGAGCGCTTGAAGGGTGTTTTGCTTCCGCCGCACAGTTCGGTGAAAGTGGTGGAAGTGCCACCCGGCCCGCCTGTGCTCTCGACACTTCTGGCTGAAATTTATGGGCCGGATGATGTCGCGCGCCGGGCGCTCGCCACCAAGCTGCGCGAAGCGTTCAACGCGGTCGATTTTGTTGTCGACACCGATGACAGTTTCGGCACCCAAGGTTCGCGTTTGCGCTTCTCGATTGATCAGCAAGCGCTTGAATACCATGGCGTTGAAGAACGTATTGTTTACGACACAATTGCCGCGCTGATTGGTGGCGTGAAGGTAGGCTATTCGCAACGCGAGGGTCAAAAGCCGATTGATATTATGGTGGCTCTACCCAAGCGCGATCTGGCGTTGAGCGAAAAGATATTGTCCACGCCCTTGCCCGCAGGCGGCACGGTTCGCCAAGGCGCGAATGTCGAATTGGGTGATGTCGTGACCGTTAAAGAAGAGCTCTCATCCTATCCGATTTTCCGGCACAATGGCCGTCCGGCGGAGATGGTAACTGCAGAGCTTGCAGGCCGTTTTGAAGCGCCGATCTACGGCATGCTCGAAGTGCAAAAGGCGATGCAATCGGTCGACTGGGGCAAAGAGGGTATGCCCGCCATCGCGCTTCACGGCCAGCCAACGGATGACACCAAACCGACGCTGTTGTGGGATGGTGAATGGGAAGTCACCTATGTCACGTTCCGCGATATGGGTGCAGCTTTTATGGTGGCCATTCTTGGCATCTATCTGCTGGTTGTCGCGCAATTCGGCTCGTTCAAACTACCGCTCGTGATCCTTGTGCCCGTGCCACTGACGTTGATTGGCATCATGCTCGGGCATTGGATGTTGGGTGCGGCTTTTACCGCAACCTCGATGATTGGCTTCATCGCGTTAGCGGGCATCATTGTGCGTAACTCGATTTTGCTGGTCGATTTTATCCGCAACGCGCGCGCAGGCGGCATGCATTTGCGTGATGCTTTGATTGAGGCGGGTGCGACGCGCTTCAAGCCGATTTTTCTAACCGCTGCGGCGGCGGTAATCGGTGCCGCCTTCATCCTCACCGATCCGATCTTCCAAGGCCTCGCAATTTCGATGGTCTTTGGTTTGATCTCGTCAACGGCGCTGACGGTGCTTGTTATACCCGCCATCTATGTGGTGCTGCGGGATGATGGACAACCGATCTCGCCACCCCGTCATTGAGTAGAGGAGAATACTTATGAACGCCGAAAGCCGTGACTGGCCCGAATGGACCAAAGACCTATCCAAAGGCTTACGCGATCTGCGTGGCGGAGCGCCTGAGGTGATGAAAGCCTTTTCCGGTTTGGCGCAAGCAGCGCTGCAACCGAGTGCGCTGGATGCAAAGACCAAAGAACTTATCGCGCTAGCTATCGGCGTCGCCGTTCGCTGCGATGATTGCATCGCCTTTCATGTAAAGGCCGCGGTCGATCACGGTGCGACGCGTGAAGAAATTACCGAGACGCTGGGCATGGCGATCTATATGGGGGCAGGTCCCTCCGCTATGTATGCAAGCCATGCGCTTGACGCCTACACGCAGTTTTCCGCCCTTAAATCCGCATAATCAGGAGAAAATATCATGTCGATTGCTAGCCTCATTTCACGTCTTTTCAGCTCGTCGAGCGTTCCTGCCATCGAGCATGAGGATATGCAGAAAGCGGTTGAAAGCGGCGAGTGTCACATCGTTGATGTGCGCGAACCGAATGAATATGCCGCAGGCCATATTCCGGGTGCCAAGAGCCATCCGCTGTCATCGTTTGATCCGACCAAACTGCCTACCGGCAAGCCGCTGATCCTCGTCTGTCAGGCGGGTGGACGCTCCGCCCGTGCCTTGCAGGCCACCATGGCTTCTGGCCGAACGGATGTGGTGCATTACGCGCCCGGCACAGGCGGCTGGCTTTCACGCGGTGGTGCGGTGAAGCGCTGACGCGAGACGCTTGTTTAGCTAATTGTATATTTGAGGAATTTAGATCATGTTTGTCCTAGACGCTCTCTCATTAGCCAGAATGCAGTTTGCATTTACCGTCAGTTTTCATATCATTTTTCCAGCCTTTTCAATCGGGCTAGCGAGCTATCTCGCGGTACTTGATGGACTATGGCTGTACACGGGACGCTCGGTCTTTCTTGATCTTTTTAATTATTGGAAAAAGATTTTTGCCGTCGCTTTCGGCATGGGCGTCGTCTCGGGCATTGTCATGAGCTATCAGTTCGGTACGAATTGGAGCGTGTTCTCCGATAAAGCGGGTCCAGTCATTGGCCCGCTTCTTGGTTATGAAGTCCTGTCAGCCTTCTTTCTTGAAGCGGGCTTTCTTGGTGTCATGCTATTCGGTCTCCACCGTGTCGGCCGTCAATTGCATTTCTTTGCTACATTGATGGTTGCTTTTGGTACCTTCATGTCCGCTTTCTGGATTTTAGCAGTTAGTAGCTGGATGCAGACTCCAGCAGGTTACGCCGTTAACGCAGCGGGTCAGTTTGTGGCTACCGATTGGTTGGCTGTTATCTTTAACCCGTCCTTTCCCTACCGCTTAGTTCATATGGTTTTAGCAGCCTATTTAACGACAGCCTTTGTCGTAGGCGCCGTTGGAGCACTGCATCTGCTTCGAGATCGGAAAAATGAGGCCACACGTATTATGTTTTCGATGGCCATGTGGATGGCGGCGATTGTCGCGCCAATTCAGATAGTGGCTGGGGACTTCCATGGCCTTAATACAGTCGAGTACCAACCCGCTAAAATTGCTGCAATGGAGGGTGATTACGAGACCCAGCCAGGCACGCCCCTTGTTCTTTTTGGTATCCCGAATTCAATGGAACAACGCTTAGACTACAAGGTGGAGATACCTCATCTGGGCGCTCTGATATTAACACATGACTGGAATGGCACAGTACGAGGGTTGAATGAATGGCCGAAGGATCAGCGTCCACCGGTTGCTATTGTTTTCTGGAGTTTCCGCATCATGGTGGCGCTGGGCTTTGCGATGCTCGGCCTCGGTCTTTGGAGCCTAGTGCTTCGTTTCCGCGGACGACTTTATGAACAGCCCTGGATGCACCGCGCCGCCGTTTTAATGGGACCAGCAGGCTTTGTAGCCGTGCTGGCCGGATGGATCACAACCGAAGTTGGTCGGCAGCCTTACACAATCTATGGCCTTCTAACGACGGTTCAATCGGCTTCTCCTATCCAAGCTGCAGCGATTGGCTCTTCCCTCGTCGCTTTCATTCTGGTCTATTTTGCTCTTTTTGGTGCGGGAGCATTTTATATTGCCCGCCTCATGAACATGCCACCCGAAGCATTTCAGGATGATTTGTCACACTCTGAGCCTATTCGTGCGGGCGGTATTATGCCTGCGCCCATCTTAGGATCGTCTAGCGCTTTAAGCTCAGCCAAATAAGGAGAATGAAAATGATTTTAGATCTTCCTTTTATTTGGGCCGGCCTGATTGCCGTTGCTGTTCTCGCCTATGTCCTGCTGGATGGATTTGATCTTGGCGTTGGCATTTTGTTTCCGTTCGTCAAAGGTGAAAAAAATCGCGACGAGATGATGAACTCGGTTGCACCCGTTTGGGACGGCAATGAAACTTGGCTCGTTCTTGGCGGTGGCGGATTGTTTGCGGTATTTCCGTTGGCCTACTCGATTATTATGCCAGCTTTATATGCTCCTATCATTATCATGCTGCTGGGATTAATCTTTCGTGGGGTGGCTTTTGAGTTCCGTTGGAAAACCAAACGCGGCCAGTTTTTATGGGATTGGGCCTTTGCGGGCGGATCGACAATCGCATCTTTTGCCCAAGGAATTGCGCTGGGTGCGCTTGTGCAAGGTATTGCAGTTACAGGCCGGGCCTATGCGGGCGGTTGGTGGAATTGGCTGACCCCATTTAGCATTCTAACCGGCATCGCACTTGTGATTGGATATGCCTTGCTGGGAGCCACGTGGCTCATCTGGAAGACGGAAGGACATGTGCAGGACGTTGGCTATCGGATGGCCAGATTGACTGGGCCAGCGACGGTCGCATTAATCGGTGTCGTTAGTCTGTGGACCCCTTTTTTAAATGAACGCTACATGCACCGCTGGTTTGCTTGGCCTCAAATAGCGTTGGCTGTTCCGGTTCCGCTGCTAGTAGCGGTTGCCACCGTATTTTTGTTGTTAGGGATTAACCGCCGCTGGGAGCTTACCCCGTTCCTTGCCGCTTTGAGCCTATTTGCGTTGAGCTTTATTGGCCTTGGTGTTAGTTTTTATCCCTATATTGTGCCAAACAGCGTTACGATTTGGGAAGCCGCTGCACCGGATAACAGCCTTGGCTTTCTTCTGGTGGGTGCCAGTGTGCTGATACCTGTCATCTTGGCCTATACCGCTTACGCCTACTGGGTATTTCGAGGCAAAGTGAATGCAGTGGGAGGGTACCATTGAAAGAGCATTCTCCCACCCAATTGATACCAAAGCCAAATAGGAGTGTCACTCTAACATCCAAATTGATTTGGTTTTTTGCACTTTGGGCAGGAAGCGTGATCGGTCTGGGGATTGCTGGTTACGGCATTAAATTTCTTTTAAAATAGAGGGACAAGCATTTATGAGCGAATTTGAGAGATGGGAAAGCCGTTATGCGGTTTCCGATTACATCTTTGGTAAAGAACCAAGTGAATTTCTCGCATCATGCAAGGCGCATTTGCCGGTTCACGGTAAAGCATTGGCTATTGCGGATGGTGAGGGTCGAAATGGTGTTTGGCTCGCGAAACAGGGGCTTGATGTTGTCTCGCTTGAATTTTCGCCTGTCGCACAAGCAAAAGCTATAAAGCTCGCCAACGAGCTTGGTGTCATTGTAACATTCGACACAGCCGATGTGCATGAATGGGATTATCCAGCCGATACATTTGATGTTGTAATCGATATCTTCACACAATTTAGCGCGCCAGACGATAGGGTGAAGAAATGGGAAGGTGTACGAAGCACGTTAAAAAAAGGTGGGCTTCTGATCGTTCAAGGATATACGCCAAAGCAACTTGATTTTGGAACGGGCGGGCCAAAAAGCCTCGACCATTTATACACGCGTGACCTTCTTCAATCCTATTTCTCTGATTTTAACAATCTCGTGATCATTGAAGAAGAGCGCGTTCTCCGAGAAGGATCAGCTCATAGCGGCATGTCTGCCATTATAGGTATGACGGCAACAAAGTAATCATCGATGGGGAAAAACGGTAGGAATGAAAAAAATGGTAACGGTTCCTGAAATTTACCCATTTTTCGACAATGACACGAATACCGTAACTTACTTGATTGTTGATTCTTCAACAATGCAGGCGGCAATTATTGATCCCGTTCTAAATTACGATCACCGTTCGGGGAAAGCTTCCACCCGCTCTGCGGATTTGGTTCTTGAAAAGGCAGATGGAATTGGCGTTTCGGTCAAACTTATTCTCGAAACACATGCCCATGCCGATCATTTGACGGGTGCGCCTTATCTTAAGCTTAAAACGGGTGCGAATGTTGGGATTGGGGAGCATATTCGGAAAGTTCAAAAGATTTTTCGTCCGATATTCAATGCGGTGGACGTTATCGATGACGGGAGCGCATTTGATCTTTTGTTCAAGGATGGCCAACATATTTCGTTGGGGGATCTTGATATCGAGATTATTCATACGCCGGGACACACTCCTGCATGCATTGTTTACAAGATTGGAGATGCGGTATTTGTCGGGGACACTCTGTTTATGCCCGATTATGGGACAGCCCGGGCTGACTTTCCAGGCGGCAGTGCGCGGGAACTCTATCGTTCAATAAAGAAGCTTTTAGCGCTACCCTCTGAGACGCGACTTTTTATGTGTCACGATTATAAGGCTCCGGGTCGCGATTATTACGCTTGGGAAACAACGGTTGGCGAAGAAAGGGCTCACAACCCACACATTAACGACAGTATCAGCGAGGATGAATTTGTAACCATGCGTGAAGCACGGGACGCAAATCTATCTGCTCCGACGCTTCTTCTGCCTTCGATTCAGGTAAATATTAGGGCAGG
>DAIOVR010000064.1:0-12574 GCA_036758905.1 Beijerinckiaceae bacterium
CGCGAAGGTGGCCGCACCGTTGGTGCAGGTGTCGTTGCAAGCATCATTGCTTGATTGGTTTGAAGATCTGACGGACGCTCATTCCGGCGTCCGTCTTCACGGGGTTCTCAAACCTCAAGGGTTATTTCGATGAACGGTCAAAATATCCGTATTCGCCTCAAGGCTTTCGACCATCGGATTCTCGATGCGTCGACCCGTGAGATCGTATCAACGGCAAAGCGTACAGGTGCGCAGGTGCGTGGTCCAATCCCGCTTCCTACGCATATCGAACGTTTCACGGTTAACCGCTCGCCGCACGTCGACAAGAAGTCGCGCGAGCAGTTTGAAATCCGCACACACAAGCGCGTTCTCGACATTGTCGATCCTACGCCGCAAACGGTTGATG
Source organism: Beijerinckiaceae bacterium (assembly GCA_036758905.1). GTDB lineage: Bacteria > Pseudomonadota > Alphaproteobacteria > Rhizobiales > Beijerinckiaceae > CAIUPE01. The sequence continues at coordinate 386 of DAIOVR010000064.1, forward strand.
CTTTGATGAAGCTTGACCTCGCGGCTGGTGTCGATGTCGAGATCAAGCTCTAAGAGACGCGCGGGATACGGGGTGCTATTATGAGATCAGGCGTTATTGCCCAAAAGCTCGGAATGACACGCATCTTCACAGATGCTGGTCTTCACGTGCCGGTAACGGTTCTAAAGGTCGACCATTGTGAAGTGGTGGCCCATCGGACCAAGGAAAAGAACGGTTACACCGCGCTGCAAGTCGGCGTTGGTCATGCCAAGGTCAAGAATGTGTCGCGCGCTCAGCGTGGCCATTTTGCGGTCGCTCACGTCGAGCCGAAGCAGAAACTCGTTGAGTTCCGCGTCGATGAGAAGGCGATGATCCCAGTTGGTGCTGAGATCACGGTTGATCACTTTGTTGTTGGTCAGCTCGTTGATGTCTCGGGTACGACAACGGGTAAGGGCTTTGCCGGTGGTATGAAGCGCTGGAACTTCGGTGGTCTTCGTGCAACCCACGGTGTGTCGGTTTCGCATCGTTCGATCGGTTCGACCGGTGGACGTCAGGATCCGGGCAAGACCTTTAAGAACAAGAAGATGCCTGGTCACATGGGCGTTGATCGTATCACGACGCAAAATCTTCGCGTTGTCCAGACCGATCTCGAGCGTGGTTTGATCTTGGTTGAGGGCGCTGTCCCAGGTGTTAAGGGCGGCTATATTTATGTTCGCGATGCGATCAAACATCCGGTTCCGAAGGATGCGCCACAGCCAGGCGCGTTCAAGCTCCGTGATGCTGCTGCTCCTGCAGCCGCTGAAAGCCAGGAGGGCGCGTGATGAAGCTTGACATCAATTCGATGGACGGCGGCGTCGTTGGTTCTGTTGAACTTTCCGCCGACATTTTCGGTCTCGAGCCACGCACGGATTTGATCCAGCGTATGGTTCTCTGGCAGCTCGCCAAGCGTCAGGCCGGCACCCATAAGGTGAAGGGCCGCGCAGAAATCTGGCGCACGGGCAAGAAAATGTACAAGCAAAAGGGCACTGGTGGCGCTCGTCACGGCTCGGCACGCGTGCCGCAGTTCCGTGGTGGTGGTCGCGCAATGGGTCCAGTTGTTCGCTCCCATGCTCATGACCTTCCTAAGAAGGTACGTGCTTTGGCTCTGCGTCATGCTTTGTCGGCTAAGTTCCGTGATGGTGCGGTTCGCGTGTTCGAAAATGCAGCTCTTGCTGCACCGAAGACGAAGGATCTCTCGGAGCGCCTCGGCAAGCTTGGCATTCCTAACGTGCTCGTGATTGACGGCGCTGAAGTGGATACGAATTTCGCGCTTGCCGCGCGCAATCTTCCCCACATCGACGTGCTGCCAATCCAAGGCATCAATGTGTATGACATCCTGCGTCGTGACACGCTTGTGCTCACGAAGGCAGCGTTGGAAGCTTTGGAGGCTCGGTTCAAATGAGCATGGATCCGCGTCATTATGATGTGATTGTTAGCCCGGTTATCACCGAGAAGGCGACAATGGCATCTGAGCAGAACAAGGTCGTTTTCAAGGTTGCGCGCACTGCGACGAAGCCTCAGATCAAGGCCGCTGTTGAGAAGCTCTTTAACGTCAAGGTGAAGAGCGTGAACACGCTCATTCGCTTAGGCAAGTTCAAGACCTTCAAGGGCAAGATTGGCCAGCAATCGGATACGAAGAAGGCGGTTGTTACCCTCGCCGAGGGTTCATCCATCGACTTCACGACGGGCCTATAAGGGGAATCGATCGTCATGGCGCTCAAGCAATTCAAGCCAACGACACCGAGCCTTCGTCAGCTCGTTATCGTCGACCGCAGCGACCTCTATAAGGGCAAGCCTTTAAAGGCTTTGACCGAGGGCAAGTCGTCCAAGGGTGGTCGTAACAATCATGGCCGCATCACGGTTCGTTTCCGGGGTGGTGGTCACAAGCAGTCTTACCGTATCGTCGACTTTAAGCGTCGTACGCATCAAGGCATCGCAGCTGTTGTGGAACGGATCGAGTATGATCCAAACCGCACAGGCTATATCGCACTGATCAAGTTCCCTGATGGAACGCAGTCTTACATTCTCGCTCCGCAGCGCTTGGCGCCGGGTGATGAAGTGGTGGCTGGTGAGCAGGTCGATATTAAGCCAGGCAATGCCATGTTGATCGGCAATATTCCGGTCGGCACGCTGATCCACAATATCGAGACCAAGATCGGCGCAGGCGGCACGCTTGCTCGCTCCGCGGGCAACTATGCCCAGATCGTTGGTCGCGACCAAGGTTACGTCATTCTGCGTCTCAAGTCGGGTGAACAACGTCTCGTTCACGGCCAGTGCTTTGCAACCGTTGGTGCGGTTTCGAACCCTGACCATATGAACACGACGATCGGTAAGGCCGGTCGTCAGCGTTGGCTCGGTCGTCGCCCGCACAACCGCGGTGTTACGATGAACCCGGTCGACCATCCACACGGCGGCGGCGAAGGCCGTACCTCAGGTGGTCGTCATCCGGTTACTCCGTGGGGTAAGCCTACGAAGGGCAAGAAGACGCGTTCGAACAAGCGTACCGATACGTTCATCGTATCGAGCCGCCACAAGCGCAAGAAGTAAGGGAACTCCGTCATGACTCGTTCAATCTGGAAAGGCCCGTTTGTTGACGGCTACCTTCTCAAGAAGGCGGATGCGGCCCGCGCTGCTACGCGCTCGGAAGTAATCAAGATCTGGAGCCGTCGCTCGACGATCCTGCCGAATTTTGTCGGCTTGACCTTCGGCGTCTATAACGGGCAAAAGCATATCCCCGTTGCGGTTTCGGAAGAAATGGTTGGCCATAAGTTCGGTGAATTCGCGCCGACCCGTACCTATTACGGTCACACGGCTGACAAGAAGGCGAAGAGGAAGTAACCGATGGGTAAGGCTGCCACCCCCCGCGCACTTGCGGACACAGAGGCGAAGGCGGTTTCGCGCATGCTGCGCGTTTCCCCGCAGAAGCTCAACCTCGTAGCCCAGTTAATTCGGGGCAAGAAGGTTTCGCGCGCACTCGCCGATCTCGAGTTTTCCCGCAAGCGTATTGCGGTAGATGTTCGTAAATGCCTGCAAAGCGCGATTGCGAACGCTGAAAACAACCATGATCTCGATGTCGACGATCTCGTCGTTTCGCAGGCTTTCGTTGGCAAGGCGCTTGTGATGAAGCGTTTCCATGCCCGCGCTCGTGGCCGTGCAGGTCGCGTCGAGAAGCCATTCGCTAATCTGACGATCATTGTGCGGGAAGTTCCCGCCACCGCCGAGGCTTGAGGAGAATACGATGGGACAGAAAGTCAATCCGATCGGTCTACGCCTTGGTATTAATCGTACCTGGGAAAGCCGCTGGGTAGCCGGCAAGGCTGATTTTGCTAATCTTCTTCACGAAGATATCAAGATCCGTGCGATGTTGATGAAGCTTTTGAAGCAGGCAGCTGTTTCGCGCATCATCATCGAGCGCCCTCACAAGAAGTGCCGCGTAACGATCTATTCGGCACGTCCCGGCGTTGTCATCGGCAAGAAGGGCGCTGATATAGAAAAGCTCCGCGCTTCTGTCGGCAAGATGACGAAGTCAGAAGTTGTTTTGAACATCGTTGAAGTGCGCAAGCCTGAAATCGACTCCACTTTGGTGGCTGACGCGATTGCTCAGCAGCTCGAACGCCGCGTGGCTTTCCGCCGTGCGATGAAGCGTTCGGTTCAGTCGGCCATGCGTCTTGGCGCAGAAGGCATTCGTATCAACTGCTCGGGCCGTCTTGGCGGCGCGGAAATCGCTCGTATTGAGTGGTATCGCGAAGGTCGCGTTCCATTGCATACGCTGCGTGCAGATATTGATTACGGCGTCGGCACCGCATTCACGACCTATGGCACTTGTGGCATTAAGGTCTGGATCTTCAAGGGTGAAATTCTCGAACACGATCCAATGGCGCAGGATAAGCGCTTGGCGGATGAAGGCGGCCGTTCTGGTTCGCGTCGCGAAGGTTAAAGAGACACGATCATGTTGCAGCCAAAAAAGACTAAATTCCGCAAACAGTTCAAGGGCCGTATTCACGGCGCTGCGAAAGGTGCGACTTCATTGGATTACGGCGAGTTTGGCCTCAAGGCCATGGCGCCAGAGCGTATTACCGCTCGCCAGATCGAAGCCGCTCGTCGTGCACTGACCCGTCACATGAAGCGTGCTGGTCGCGTTTGGATCCGCGTGTTCCCAGACGTTCCAGTGTCGTCGAAGCCTGCCGAAGTCCGCATGGGTAAAGGTAAGGGTGCGCCGGAATATTGGGTCGCCCGGGTTAAGCCTGGCCGTATCATGTTCGAGATTGATGGCGTTTCCGCTGAGCTTGCCCGTGAAGCCCTGACCCTTGCGGCAGCGAAGCTTCCGATCAAGACCCGCTTCGTTCAACGCATTGCAGAATAAGGAGGCGAGTCCATGAAATCGTCCCAGCGTATCTCCGATCTTCGCGCCATGTCGCTTGATCAACTGCAAGAAGAGCTCGTCAAGCTGAAGAAAGAACAGTTTAATCTGCGCTTCCAGCGTGCTACAGGCCAGCTTGAGAATTCCGCGCGCGTCCGTGTTGTTCGCCGCGACATTGCCCGTATTCAGACGACCGCCACGGCTAAGCGGTCGACCGCTGACAAGGCTTAAGGAGAAACCGATGCCAAAGCGCATTCTTCAAGGCGTCGTTGTCAGCGATAAGCAGGACAAGACGATTGTGGTGAAGGTAGAGCGTCGCTTTACCCATCCATTGCTGAAAAAGACGGTCCGTAAGACCAAAAACTATCATGCACATGACGAAAACAACCAGGCTAAGGTTGGCGACGCAGTGCGTATCGAGGAGTCGAAGCCGATTTCTCGCCTAAAGACGTGGGTTTTGGTTGACGAAGCATCGTCTTCCTGATTCATAGGCGTTTCCAAATGAGGGGGGCATAGACCCTCGTCAGTCGAAGTCCGGTTCTCCCGACCTGGGGATTACTGGAAACCAGTCTGAGACAGAGAAAGGATCAAGACATGATCCAGGTACAAACTAATCTGGACGTAGCCGACAATTCCGGCGCTCGTCGTGTAATGTGCATCAAGGTGCTGGGCGGCTCGAAGCGCCGTTATGCTGGCATCGGTGATGTGATCGTTGTGTCGATCAAGGAAGCTATTCCACGCGGTCGCGTGAAGAAGGGCGACGTCATGAAGGCGGTTGTCGTTCGCACCGCGAAGGACGTTATTCGTCCGGATGGCTCCGTCATTCGCTTTGACTCGAATGCTGCTGTTCTGATCAACAATCAGAAGGAGCCTGTTGGCACCCGTATCTTCGGACCAGTGCCACGCGAGCTGCGCGCGAAGAACCACATGAAAATCATTTCGCTCGCGCCGGAGGTGCTGTGATGGCTGCGAAGATTAAGAAGGGCGACAAGGTCGTCGTTCTGACAGGCCGTGATAGCGGCAAGTCAGGTGAAGTTGTTTCTGTAAGCCCGAAGGAAGGGCGCGCGGTTGTTCGCGGCGTCAATATCGTTCGCAAGCATCAGAAGCAGTCGATGAACCAGGAGGGTGGCATTATCTCGAAAGAGTTGCCGATCCATCTTTCCAACATCGCGATTGCCGATCCATCGGATGGCAAGCCAACGCGCGTTGGTTTCAAGGTTTTGGAAGACGGCCGCAAGGTTCGTTTCGCCAAGCGTTCGGGAGGCCTGATCGATGGCTGAGAATATTGCCGCGGCATCGCCGCGTTTAAAGCAGGCATATGCTGACGTTGTTGTCGCCAAGCTCATGGAAGAGTTCGGCTATAAGAACATCATGGAAGTGCCGGTTATTGAAAAGATCGTGATCAATATGGGTGTTGGTGAAGCCACATCCGACACGAAGAAGGTTCAGGTGGCTGCTGGTGATCTTGCGCTTATCGCAGGTCAGAAGCCCGTCGTGACCAAGGCACGTAAGGCTATCGCGCAGTTCAAAGTGCGTGAAAACATGCCGATTGGTGCAAAGGTTACGCTCCGCAAGAACCGCATGTATGAGTTTCTTGATCGCTTGGTCACGATCGCGCTGCCGCGCGTTCGAGATTTCCGCGGTCTGAATCCGAAGAGCTTTGACGGTCGTGGCAACTACGCCATGGGCATCAAGGAACATCTCGTATTTCCCGAGATCAATTACGACAAGGCCGAGGCTGTGTGGGGTATGGATATCATTATCTGCACATCAGCTAAGACCGATGACGAAGCGCGGGCGTTGCTCCGTGCGTTCAATTTCCCGTTCCGGCAGTAAGAGTTCGCTCTTAAACGCGGGCACCAGGAGAGGCATATGGCCAAGAAGAGTGCAATTGAGAACAATAAGCGCAAGCAGAAGCTGGCGTTGCAATATGCGGGTCGTCGCAAGCGCTTAAAGGCGGTTGCTGATGATGAGACGAAGACGATGGAAGAGCGGTTCGAGGCACGCCTTAAGCTTGCCGAATTGCCGCGCAATTCCGCGTTGAACCGGGTTCGCAACCGTTGCGAAATCTCGGGTCGTCCACGCGCAGTTTATCGCAAATTCAAAATGTCACGTATCGCATTGCGCGAACTCGGTTCGAAGGGTCTGATTCCAGGCCTGACGAAGTCGAGCTGGTAAGGGAGGGTCGGACAAATGGCAGTGAACGATCCAGTCGGCGATATGTTGACCCGCATCCGCAATGCGCAGATGCGTCGCAAATCATCCGTCATGACCCCTGGCTCAAAGCTTCGTGCGAACGTGCTCGATGTGCTTCAGTCAGAAGGTTACATTCGTGGGTATTCGACGACCGAGTATGGCAATGGCCGTACGGAGTTTTCGATTGAGCTCAAATATTTCGATGGCGAGCCTGTTATCCGGAAAATCGAGCGCGTCTCGAAGCCCGGCCGTCGCGTCTATTCGTCCGTATCGGCTATGCCGCGCGTGTCGAATGGTCTCGGCGTCACCATCCTCTCGACGCCGCAGGGCGTTATGGCGGATCATGAGGCACGCGAAAAGAACGTGGGCGGCGAAGTGCTCTGCATGGTCTTCTGATCAAGCGGACAATGTAGCGAAGCACGTGGGAGATCAAAATGTCTCGTATTGGAAAGAAGCCAGTTGCCGTTCCGAGTGGTGTTACCGCCACGGTTGATGGTCAGTTGGTCAAGGTTAAGGGTTCGAAGGGCGAGTTGTCGTTCGAGGTTCCTGAAAATGTTTCGGTTTCGCATGCGGATGGCGCCATCAGCGTCATGCCACGCGACGAAACAAAGCGCGCTCGTGCGATGTGGGGCATGTCCCGCTCGCAAGTGGCCAATCTCATTCACGGCGTAACCGCCGGTTATGAGAAGAAGCTCGAAATCAACGGCGTTGGTTACAAGGCAGCGATTGCTGGTCCGGTTTTGAAACTGAGCTTAGGCTTCAGCCATGACGTCGATTATGCGGTTCCGCAGGGGATCCAGATCACGACGCCAAAGCCGACCGAAATCGTTGTAACGGGGATTGATAAGCAGAAGGTCGGTCAGACCGCTGCCGAGATCCGTGACTTCCGTGGCCCTGAGCCCTACAAGGGTAAAGGCGTCAAATACGCTGGCGAATTTATCTTCCGCAAGGAAGGCAAGAAGAAGTAAGGGGCCCCATTATGGCGAAGAACTCAGTTGCCACCGATCGGCGCCGTTCACGCGTTCGTCGTTCGCTCAAGGCGGCCTCCAATGGTCGTCCGCGTTTGTCCGTGTTTCGCTCGTCGAAGCAGATTTACGCTCAAGTGATCGACGACGCCAATGGCGTTACACTAGCTGCTGCCTCGACGGTCGACAAAGACCTCAAGGGCAAGCTCAAGACGGGTGCCGATGTTGCGGCAGCCTCAGCCGTTGGCAAGCTCGTTGCAGAACGCGCCGTCAAGGCTGGCGTAAAAGCGATCGTCTTCGATCGTGGTTCATATATGTATCATGGCCGCGTGAAAGCGTTGGCCGATGCTGCCCGCGAGGGTGGTTTAGAATTCTGATCGGGAAGGGGGCGGGAATACCGTCCCTTTCTTTTTCTCGAAGCGAGCGGGTCCGTTCTGGGCCCGCGTTTTTAGTAAGAGGCCTACATGGCAAGAGAACCAAGAGAGCGTAAGGATCGCGAAGAGCGCGATTCTGAATTCGTGGATCGGCTCGTCCACATTAACCGCGTCGCCAAAGTGGTGAAGGGTGGTCGTCGCTTCGGCTTCGCAGCTCTCGTCGTCGTTGGTGATCAGAAGGGTCGCGTTGGCTTCGGTCACGGCAAGGCCCGCGAAGTTCCAGAAGCGATCCGCAAGGCAACGGAAGCCGCCAAGCGCGCGCTGATCCGCGTTCCATTGCGCGAAGGCCGTACGCTTCACCATGACGTTGCAGGTCGCCACGGCGCTGGCAAGGTTGTGCTCCGCGCGGCTCCTGCAGGTACCGGTATCATCGCCGGCGGCCCAATGCGCGCCGTGTTCGAGTCGCTTGGCATGCACGACGTTGTTGCCAAGTCGCTCGGTTCATCGAACCCTTACAACCTTGTTCGCGCCACGATCGACGCGCTCAAGCACGAAGACAGCCCACGTTCGGTTGCTGCTCGTCGTGGTCTTAAGGTTTCCCAGCTTCAGTCCCGCCGCGGTGACGCGGATGCGGCAAGCGCTGACGCATAAGGGGATCTGACAGATGGCAAAAGCTGCAGCAAAAAAAGCTGGCACGACGGTTACCGTCGAACAGATCGGTAGCCCGATCCGCCGGATCGAGGCCCAGCGCGCAACGCTGATCGGTCTTGGTCTTAACAAGATGCGCCGCCGCTCGACTCTGCCCGACACCCCTGAGGTGCGCGGCATGATCTTCGCGGTCCGTCACCTCGTTCGTGTTGTCGATGACAGCACGGCCGGCAAGTGAGGAGGGCACCATGAAACTCAATGGTATTAGCGATAATTCAGGTGCCAAGAAGGCCCGCATGCGGGTCGGTCGTGGTATCGGTTCCGGTAAAGGCAAGACAGCCGGCCGTGGTGTAAAGGGTCAGACCGCTCGTACGGGCGTCGCGATCAAGGGCTTCGAAGGCGGTCAGATGCCGCTCTATCGTCGCCTTCCAAAGCGCGGCTTTACGAACATCCACGCCAAGCACTTCAATGAGGTCAATATCGGCCGCATCCAGACCGCCATCGACGCGAATAAGCTCGATGCCAAGAAGGCTGTGACGGTTGAGGCTTTGGTGGATGCAGGCGTTTGCTCGAAGCATCTCGATGGCGTCCGTATTTTGGGCTCCGGCGAAATCAAGACCAAGCTCACTTTCGAAGTAGCTGGCGTGACCAAGTCCGCTCAGGCTGCAATCGAGAAGGCTGGCGGTTCGGTTAAGCTTTTGGTGGCGGCGGTCGAAGCTACGGCTTGATCTTCGCACCTAGGAACGCCATTTCTAGAATGTTGCCGGGCGGCGGATTTGGGTCCGTTCGCCCGGCATTTTCGTTTTTAAGACATATGAATTGGAGCGCGGCATGGCATCGGCAGCTGAGCAGCTTGCAGCAAACTTGAATTTTGGGGCGCTGGCAAAGGCAGATGAGCTCAAAAAGCGGATTTGGTTCACGCTTGGAGCGCTGATGGTCTATCGCCTCGGCACCTATATTCCATTGCCAGGCATCAATATTTCTGCGCTCGCCGAATTCTTCAAGCAGCAGCAGCAAGGCATGCTCGGCCTGTTCAACATGTTCTCGGGCGGCGCCGTTGGCCGTCTCGCGATCTTCGCGCTCGCGATTATGCCTTACATCTCCGCCTCGATCATCATTCAGTTGATGACATCGGCCGTTCCGCAGCTTGAAACCTTGAAGAAGGAAGGCGAGGCGGGCCGTAAAATCATCAATCAATATACCCGCTATTTGACCGTCATTCTGGCCGCTTTTCAGGCCTATGGCATCGCGGTTGGCCTTGAAGGTTCGACCAATGTCGTGATGGAACCGGGCATGTTCTTCCGCCTGTCGACCACGATCACGCTGGTTGGCGGTACGCTGTTTCTGATGTGGCTCGGTGAGCAGATCACGCAACGCGGTATCGGCAATGGCACATCACTGATCATTTTCTCCGGCATTGTTGCGGGCCTACCCAACGCGATCGCCAATATGCTTGAACTCGGTCGTCAGGGCGCGGTTTCCACCTTCCTGATCCTTGCTATCCTTGTTATGGCCGTCGCCGTTATCGCGTTCATCGTATTCATGGAGCGCGCGCAACGCCGCCTTCTGATCAATTATCCGAAGCGTCAGGTTGGCAATCGCGTTTATGAAGGCCAAACCTCCTTCTTGCCGCTAAAACTTAACACATCGGGCGTTATCCCGCCGATTTTTGCGTCCTCGCTTCTCCTCTTGCCAACGACCGTTTCGAGCTTCGCGGCACAAAGCGGCAATGTCGGCTGGTTGTCGACCATGGCGGCCTATCTTGGTCACGGACGTCCGCTGTTCATGATACTCTATGCGGGCTTGATCATTTTCTTCGCCTTTTTCTACACGGCGATTGTGTTCAATCCGGTTGAGACGGCCGATAACCTCAAAAAACAAGGCGGCTTTATCCCCGGCATTCGCCCCGGCGAGCGCACGGCCGAGTTTATCGACAAGGTCTTGTCGCGCATCACCGTTCTGGGCGCGGGCTATCTCGTGATCATCTGTATGTTGCCCGAATTGCTCGTATCGCAAGCGGCTCTTCCGTTTTATTTTGGAGGCACTTCTCTTTTGATCGTCGTCAGTGTTACGATGGATACGGTGGCGCAAGTCCATGGCCATCTCTTGGCGCATCAGTATGAGGGCCTCGTCAAGAAGGCCCGTCTTCGGGGGGGTAAACGGTGAGATTAATATTGCTGGGTCCGCCAGGCGCGGGCAAAGGAACACAGGCGCAGCGTCTGGTCGATCGTCACCACATTCCTCAGCTCTCGACCGGCGACATGTTGCGCGCAGCCGTAGCCGCCAAAACACCCATCGGCATCAAAGCCAAAGACGTTATGGATTCGGGCGGGCTCGTTTCCGATGAGATCGTCGTCGGCATCATCAAAGACCGTATTGCTGAACCCGACGCCAAGAACGGCTTTATCCTCGACGGTTTCCCCCGTACGGTCGCCCAAGCCGAAGCGCTTGACGTGATGCTCAAAGCGGAAGGCATGAAACTCGACGCGGTGATTGAACTCATCGTCGACCAAAACGCGCTCGTCCACCGCATCATCAAGCGCGCCGAAGAAGCGAAAGCCGCAGGCCAGCCCGTGCGTAAAGACGATGATCCGGAAGTCTTCAAGACCCGGTTAGAGGCCTATAACCGCGATACAGCGGTCGTTGCGCCCTATTACGAGAAGTCAGGCAAACTCACCAAGATCGACGGCATGCAGCCAATGGATCAGGTGAGTGCCGCAATTGCGGGTGTGTTGGGGGCGTAATTCTTCCCCGATCGGTATGTGCGTACAAAATTTTCTTGAATCGTGAAGCCTCTAGTGCAATAGTTGCATCGGGGATTGGAAAATCCGTATGCCAACCCTTCGCCGCTTTGGGGCGGTGAGCATTCGCATGTATGCCGATGACCATCGACCACCCCATTTTCATATTGTATCGCCCAACTTTGAGGTCTTGGTCAGTCTTTTCGATCTAACAATTTTGGTAGGCGAGGCTAAGGCTGCTGATATCGCCGAAGCGCTGGAATGGGCCCGAAGCAACCGCGAAGCTCTGGCCTTAAAATGGTTGGAACTTAACGAAAGGGGTTGAAGATGCCGAAGAAAATTCTTCCTCGTATCCTGTCGCTAACGGTAATCCCCCAATCTTATTCCCTGATTGTTACGTGGACGACGGGTGAGCGATCCACCATTGATCTATCCGGCCCGATTCTTACCTTTAAGCTCTACGAACCCTTGCGCCACTCGGCAGAATTATTTGCGAGCGCAAAGGTAGGGGAACATGGGACGGATATCGTCTGGACCGACGAAATCGACATGTCTGCCGATACACTGCGTCGCTTGGCGGACGAGCAGACGGGTATCACGATGGCACCAGAAGCCTTTCGACAGTGGCGTGAAAAAAAGGCCTATACGCTCGACGGCGCGGCCCGCGCCCTCGGCTTAAGCCGCCGGATGGTGGCCTATTATGAGCAAGGCGACAAGCCTATTCCACGCGTCGTGGCGCTGGCGACTAAAGCGCTTGAGCATTTGTGACGTTCAATTGGGGCGAGACAGCATTAGTAACGTGGAAATAACAGCCTTTTTGTTTGACTCGTCGGCCACCTTCCTCTATCTCCCACTCACTGACTTAAATCGATAGGTCATCGGGCAAC
>DAIOVR010000065.1:0-3038 GCA_036758905.1 Beijerinckiaceae bacterium
ACTCAGAGCGGACAATCGCCCGCGCGCATTGGAAATAAACGGCATCGATCGTGATCACAATGATCGAACGTGGCTTTTGACCGTCGACAGCAAAACTCTCACAGAGGACAGGATCGGCATCCACATAGGCGCGGCCATTCACGCGCAGCGCATTGCCTGATCCAGGGATTAAAAACATCAAGGCCACGCGCGGATCACGGATGATGTTTTTAAGCGAGTCGGTGCGGTTATTACCCCGCCGATCGGGCATCATTAGGGTCCGATCATCAACAATGCGAACCAATCGCCCATGCCTGTCCCCGCGCGGTGAGCAGTCCAATCCTTCAGGGCCAGACGTAGCCAATGCGGCGAAGGGAGAAACCTCCATCATCGCGCGATATTCGGGCGAGAGGTAATTGATCTCTTTCGCAAGTGAGGTTTCCCCTGGAAGCCCGTAAAGGGCCTCCAAGGCCTCGATTGATTCTATCTTAGTCATTCAGCTTATCTTTCAGCCGCGGGCGGATTTAATGGCACTCAACCGCACGGCCCATCAATTTGCAAGAACCCAGTACATGACCATGGGTGTCGTAATCGGTGATCGTCCACTGATCATCAGGTCCACCTTTAGCGCGTTCCATCATTGCGAAGCCAAAGGTACGCGGCTTGGCCAATCCGTTCTTGATCGTCACGCCGTTAATAACGAGACCCGCAGGATTTTCCGGTGGCTTCGCTTCAAGATTGTCGCCGCCATGGCCGGATACGATTTGGATCGGCAAATCCTCGACATAGGCATCTACTTCAAACTTGTGCTGATGACCCGAGAAGATGGCCTGCACATTGGAAGGAATTGAGCCCATCGCGGCGGCGGCAAGTGTCTTGTTGTCGCCACCCGATTTTTCAGCCTCTTCGGTGCCGTCCGCCGTCCAGATCGGACGATGAAACGCGAGCCAGACGGGACCTTCGGGAGCCAAGGTACGCAGCGATTCAAATTGCTGTTTATAGTTGGCAACCTGCTGTGGATTAGGCTTTGTGTCATCGGCGGTCGAAACATCCATGACGGCAATGCTCAAACCCGGTAGCTTAACTGCAAAGGGCTTTGCAGGTCCAAGGCAGCCCGCAGCACCACTGGCAGCGTCCCAGGCATAAGGATCAAGCGTCCGCGCCCAGCCTTTGCCACCTCGATCACACTCCTCATGATTACCACGCACGAAGATCCAGGGCGCTGAATTGAGGAGCAGTTCAGCAGGCGCAAAGAAGTCAGCCCGCCACACCGCCCAGCTATCGCCATAGGGAGAGCCTGCGCAGCCATCATTGCCATCAGGACAAGCACTTTCGCGATAGTGGAAATCACCGACATGTAAAACCAAATCAGGCTTCAGCTCGGCACCTATATCCGCGCCAATGCGGAACGGCCAAAGGGCAGCATCGTTACACGCTTGGGTCACCTTCCCCTTTAAGCGGCATCCGGTATCGCCAATCACCAAAATACGATTGGGATGCTCGACGGGTAGAGGAAGCGGTATCTTATCGATGCTCGCCTTCTTTGTGCCTGCAGGAAGTGCGGCTGCACACACCGTAATCGGATAATTCTCGCCCTTGTTCGAACGGACCTGCATGGGCAAGGATGCACCATCGGCAATAAGCGCCGGGCAGGTCTCGCCATCCGTAATCGCCCGTGCCTCAAGTCCCGTTGGCGAATATTGAACCCAATGAAGCAGCTCGGACGCTTCGGCCATGCTGTTCCCCATGATCGCCAAGCCTAAACAGGCCATAAGTCCAAAGCGCTTCAGCATCATGGTACATCTCCAAACAGAGGAACGAGGATAAATGTCGTTAAGGCTTTAATTTGACACTTTGGTGACAAAGGTTAAATCCGCCGCCCGGTAGCAGAATCAAAAAAGTGCATCGCTTTTGCCGGGATCAGAAGGCGAACCGGTCGATCCAACTGAAACTCGGTATCGCCCGAAACCGATACCACCACCTCTTCATCAGCAAGCATCCCATGCAAAAGCCGGGTTGGGCCCAGCGCCTCTTGGAAACTGGATGTGATGGCAAGCCCTTCCTGCTCGACCAATTGAGCCTGCTCGGCACGAAACCCAAAAACAACTGGTCCATCGGGAATATGCGGCCATTGGCTTTGATCAAACGATAGCGTTTGGCCATCGTTAAATGACATCTGGCCCATCGCCCTATCAATCTTGGCTTGCAACAGATTAAGCCCAGGCGCGCCGACGAAGCCCGCAACATAGATCGAGGCTGGTCGATGATAGACATCATCTGGAGATCCGACTTGTTCAATGACACCCTTATTCATAACGACAATTCGATCAGCCAATGTCATGGCCTCAACCTGATCATGCGTCACAAAAAGTGAGGTGGTGCCGAGACGTTGGTGCAGCTTACGGATCTCGATCCGCATGGCAACGCGTAAGCGTGCATCAAGATTGGAAAGTGGTTCATCATATAAAAACACGTCCGGTTCACGGATCATCGCACGACCCATAGCCACACGTTGCCTTTGCCCACCCGAGAGTTGCATAGGCTTGCGGTTCAGGAACTCTCTTAAACCCAAGAGATCGGCTACAGCCTCAATTCGAGTTGTGCGATCTGCTTTACTGATCCCCGCAACTTTGAGCGCATAGCCAATATTTTCCGCCACTGTCATATGGGGATATAGCGCATAATTTTGAAAAACCATGGCGCAGCCACGGTCGCGCGGCTCAAGATCATTCACTCGCTTTGAGCCGATCATGATCTCGCCATCCGTAATGGCCTCAAGCCCCGCAATCATCCGCAATAAGGTTGATTTACCGCAGCCTGATGGACCCAAAATAACAACGAATTCGCCCGCATTGATCTCTAGATCAACGCCATGAACGACTGTCGTTGTACCATAATTTTTTTTGACGTTTTTGAGGGTTACAGCAGCCATGATGAAGATCCTACTTTTCGGTCGCAATAAGGCCGCGCACAAAATAGCGCTGCATGAAAGCAACAAGGAGCAGTGGGGGAAGCATGACGATCAAACATCCCGCCATCGCGACATTCCAGTCCGGCGT
>DAIOVR010000065.1:3138-5085 GCA_036758905.1 Beijerinckiaceae bacterium
ATAAGGCCCGTATAAGAATTTAATAAGTTCCATTCCAATGCGATTTGGAGGCCGGACATCGCGTTAATGAATGCACTAAGCCCGGTCGCATCCAACAGGCTTTGAAATGGCCAAAGGGCATTGGCTGCAACCGCATAGGTTGGCACAATACGCACTTCAAGCGGCAACATAAGCGTGATGAAAATCAGCCAGAACACGGCAACGCGACCGGGAAACCGGAAATAAACAAGACCAAACGCGGTAAGAGCCGACATGACCACTTTGCCAAAGGCAACACCCAGCGACATGATGAGGCTATTAAACAATCTGCCCCCAAGATGCCCCCGCGCCCACGCGGCTTGAATATTTTCAATCAGATGCGATCCAGCAAAGAGATGTAATTCTGGCGTGTTGATCTCGCGAACAGTTAACGTCGCACCAACATAGACGAGCCAAAGCGGAACAAACACCATTATAGCTCCGAGGAGCATGATGGCATAGGTCGCCAGATTGAGAAGGGGCGTGCGTTCAATCATCAGATTACCTCAGGAGTAATGCACACGCCGCTCAATATAGCGGAACTGAAAAAAGGTGAGGACCATCATGATCAGCATCAGAACTATCGATTGCGCGGCAGCACCCGAATAATCGAGCCCACGGAAACCATCGAAGTAGATTTTATAGACCATCAATTCCGTAGCCTTTGCAGGGCCGCCGTCGGTCATCACGTCAACGATTCCAAAGGAATCTTGGAAGCTATCGGTAATGCTGATAACCAGCATAAAAAAGAAGGTTGGTGTGATCAGCGGCAATTGAATATCAAAGACACGCCGCAATACGCCTGCACCATCCAAGGCACTCGCCTCAATGACTGAGCGCGGAATAGCTTGCAAAGCCGCTAGGAAAAAAATAAAGCAATAGGCGGCATATTTCCAAGAATAGCAGATGATGATCATCGCCATGGCGTGGTAACCATTTTGGGCTGGATTCCAGAACTCATGGTTCGATTTGACAAGAGCAGAAAAAATTCCAGC
The DNA here is from genome assembly GCA_036758905.1 of Beijerinckiaceae bacterium. GTDB lineage: Bacteria > Pseudomonadota > Alphaproteobacteria > Rhizobiales > Beijerinckiaceae > CAIUPE01. Next base: position 4,152 of record DAIOVR010000065.1, read on the forward strand.
TTCGGGCGCAAAAATAAACCGAAAGGCAAGCGCTGCAGCAGGGGCAACAACCGCATAAGGCCATACAAAGATCGTACGGAAGGCCTGATAGCCCTTCAAGCCGCGATCACATGCGACCGCCAGCACTAATCCGAAGACCATTGATAGAGTTGCTGTGGCCCCGGCAAAAATTAGGCTTCGGATGATAGAACCCCAATAGGCGCGGTCGGCAAACACCTGCCTAAAATTATCTAAGCCTACCCACTCGTTACCGCCGCCCCAAGGCCGCTCAAGCGTGAAGGCCCAATACATCGCTGCGCCGGTCGGCCAGTAGAAAAATATAAAAACCAAAAGAACTTGCGGCAGGATGAAAAGAACACCAAGCCAGCCCATAGAAAAGGTTGCGCGTTTTTCCATGATTGCGTGTCCTCACCGTCCGTTGGGCAAGCGCGTCAAAAATGAAAGGGCGAATCCTTTCACGGATACGCCCTTCTATATCAAATTAAGCTCAAGGCAGCATTTTGCCTGCATAGGTCTTTTCGAACTTGCGGAGAACCGCATTCGAACGCTCGACCGCCGAATTAATACCGTCTTCAACAGAGACTTTGTTGGCGAAGATGTCCGTCAAAGCATCGCGCATTTCCTTGCGGATTTGTACGAAGCCACCCAGTCGAATGCCGCGGGTATTTTCATTCACTGGCGAAGCATTCAGCGATGCAATTGCCAATTCGCGACCTTTGTACGGGGCCTTATCGTAAAAGCCTTGGGTCTTCATGAATTCAAAGCCCGACTTGGTTACAGGAATATAGCCCGTATTGGTGGACCAGAAGAGCGCCGATTCAGGCTGCGCGATGAAGTTAAAGAACGCAGCTGCGCCCTTATATTCGGCATCGGTCTTGCCTTGCAGCGCCCAAAGCGAAGCACCACCGACGAGCGAGTTGTGACGCTCAACGCC
>DAIOVR010000065.1:5185-10905 GCA_036758905.1 Beijerinckiaceae bacterium
TCGAACGTTTCTTCCCACGTCTTCGGGGCTTCCGTCTTGCCAATTTTGGCAAAGGCATCGTTGTTCCAATACATCATCGCGGTGGATGAGTTGAACGGGAACGAGTTTAGCTCGCCCTTGGAATTGGCATAGTAATTCGAAATAGCAGGGATATAGTCATCCCAGTTGATCTTATAGCCATTGTCGGCCATCAATTTGCGGGCAGGAACATAGGCCTCCGAGAGCAGAAGATCGAGCGTGCCTGCATCGAAAATTTGAACGATGGTAGGGTTTTTCTTGGCGCGATAGGCTGCAATCGCATTTTGGAGGGCATTGTCATAAGAGCCCTGCGAGGTGCAGATAATTTCATAATCGCTTTGGGATTCATTGAAGCGCTTGCAGACTTGGTCGACGACTCCGCCGAGATCGCCCGTCAAGCCATGCCACATTTCAAATTTAACCCGCTCAGCCGCTTGGGCAGTAACCGAGAACAGCAGGGCAGCGACGCTTAGTAGAAATTTAGATTTCATCGAGGAGCTCCATCGAAAGAAGGCTTCAGTCATTCGAGGCTGCCTCTCTACCCATCCTCCATGACACTCTGTCGAATGTGCGATGACACTTTTGTTACGAATGCATTTAGATTCAGGCCGCGTCCAATGTCATCGTGCCGTCGTGAAAACGCGGCATGGGTGCCAACGAATGAGCTGAGTGAGCGGATCAGGATCTTATGAGTTTTATTGTTGATGTCGTTGTAGATAAGTTTGAGCCGCTGAGGGCTGAAATTATACAAATGGCCCAAGCGGGCACCGCCAGCCGCGAGCGGCATGATGCATGTCTAAAAGCAATTCCTGCCTTTTCCGCGGTTGAGCAGATAGCTCCGAAATTTCCGGCGGCGACACGGCGTGCGAATGGTCGAATTGTTGTATTTTCTTGGAACGCAGAGCGGCTGAAATATGACATGGCATCGCGCGCACTGGTCGGCGCCGTTGGACCGGATGTTGTTTTGCTAACCGAGGTTGATATTGGTATGGCGCGCTCAGGCAATCGCCATACACTTAAAGATTTAGCGCTACCAATGGGCGCTGGCTATGTCTATGCCCTTGAATTCGCCGAGCTTGGTTTGGGTGACAGCCGTGAGGTGGAATGGCATAAAGGCGAAACCAATAGTTATGGCTATCATGGTAACGCGATTGTATCAGCCCACCCGCTTTATGACCCCTTTATCATTCGTCTGGACGATGGCGCATATTGGTTTCTAGACCTCGACGCCGCTGATCAAAGACGGATCGGATTTCGGAACGCTATTGCCGCGCGTATGGGTGAAGGCGATGCCGGAATATGGTGCGTTGCTGCCCATTTTGAAAATCGTGCGACACCAGAAGTCCGAGCAGATCAAGCAAGGCGACTGATCGAGGTCTTGAATAAAAAAGTCGGCAAGCGACCCGTGGTAATTGGTGGTGATTTCAATACCAGTGCATTACCGACAGACCCGGCAGAATTGACCCGTATTTTTAAAGATCCATCGCCTTTCGAACCCATGTTCGCCGTTTTTCGGGAAGCCGGATTTGAATGGCAATCGTCTAATCTTCCCGAAGCTTCCTGTCGAACGCGTCCGGATGGAACTCCGGTTGGGCCATTTACCAAAATTGATTGGTTTTTTACCCGCGGGCTAGAAGCCTCTGACCCTGCTACGATTCCCGCTATTGACGCCGATGGACAAGCCATCTCAGATCACGAAGCGCTTCGTGTGACGCTGGTTAATCCTCGCCTAAAATGAACCATGAATATAGATTGTAAACATAAATCACTTGATGGCTAAAGGGAGCCTAACATGTCAGCAGCGAAATCTTCACTTCCGGTTCTTGGTGCAGCACTTAACGTAGACGGTCTACGGCTCCATAAAGACTGGATTGTCGACATGAACCGGGATCTTGAACTTCAAGATTTCATATGGGCCGATCGATTAAACGGCGATTGGAAAATTGTCGCCGACGACATCAAGAAGATGTTGAAGAAGCATAAAGGTCGTGTTGGAATTCATGGACCGTTTTGGGGCCTGACACTCGATAATATGGATCCGGAAGTCCGAGCCATTGTCACCAAGCGCATGCTTCAAGGCATGGATGTATGCGACTATCTTGGCGCAACCCATATGGTCATCCACTCCCCTTATACGACATGGGATCACTACAATTTAGATTATACGCCGGGCAGCCGCCTAGAAATCATCGAGCGCGTACACGACACCCTTCAACCTGTCGTCCGACGGGCAGAGGAGATCGGCTGCGCTTTAGTCATCGAAAACATAGAAGATGTTGATCCGCATGCCCGCGTTGAATTGGCAAAGTCCTTTAATAGCGAGTCCGTTAAAGTATCGCTCGATACGGGACACGCCAATTATGCCTTTGGCTCAACGCATGGTCAGCCAGTCGATTATTATGTGCGTGCGGCTGGCAATATGCTCGCTCATGTCCATCTTCATGATACCGATGGTCACGCGGATCGGCATTGGGCACCAGGTGAGGGCAATATTCCTTGGATGGAAGTGTTTCGTGCACTTTCGCACCTGACATCGCAGCCACGCCTTATTCTGGAGCTCAGGGACAAAACGCACCTGCGGGCGGGTGCAGATTACCTCATAGGTCTCGGTGTGGCCGTTTAGTCAACGGCAATACTCGGAAATCACGAGTAGTGAGTTTAACGGCGCCTGAGGATTGATATCGGCTAAGATATGCAGCACCGTGACCGCGACGGATTGCGCTCTTTTATTCAAAAATCATTACTCGTTAATTGGAAGTTCGCGGAGATCGTTTTGCAGATTTTTGGATTTATCAGAATGGACACTTTTAACGCGCCGTTCGGTTTGTTTCCAATCAGCCCTAAGGTCAAAATCTCGCCATTTAATCCAACAAGACTCCTAATTTTAATCAGTAGACGTTTCGTAAAATTCTGATTTCAATTGCGTCAATCGCGTTGCAGCAATTTGCATCGCCTTCTCCCGCACGTGACCGAATCCCTTAATTTCCTGCGGTACAGACAAGAGGGCTATGGCACGATCAAGATTAGCCAAAGTGAGATTGTCTTTAACTTCGGCCATCAAAATTTCGTAATCTGCTAGCCATTTCCTTTCGCGCTGACGCTCTAAGGTCTTTCCAAAAAGATCAAACGGCGTGCCGCGAAGAAATTTCATTGTTGAAAGTATTGGGAATGCTTTCAAGATCCAAGGCCCAAAGGCCATTTTTCGAGGCTCCCCCGTAATCGGATCGCGCTTTGCAATCATAGGTGGCGCCAAGTGAATTTTAACATCTCGATAATCTGAGAAATTTTCACTCAATTGCGCTTTAAATGATGGCCCAGAATAAAGACGTGCTACTTCATATTCGTCTTTAATCGCCATGAGATGAAAAAGATTTTTGGCGGCGGCTTCCGACAAGGATCCGGCCTTGCCCGTAATTTTCGTTTCGGCCGCCACAATGTGCGACACTTTAGCATGATATCGGGCGCCATAGGCAGCATTCTGATAATCGGTTAAAAAAGCAACGCGACGCTCAATCGTTTCATTGAGTGACTGCGATGGCCGTCGATGCTCAAAGGCTTGGATGCTACTGGCGGTTGGGAGTAAATGATCGACGGCCTTAAGATCAAGCGCAAGAAGCCGGCCAATATGCAGTGCCCTTTTGTTCATCTCAACCGAAACATGATTAAGTTCAATTGCCTTTTCGATGGCCAAAGGCGAGATCGGAATAAGCCCCTTTTGCAGAGCATATCCCACCATAATCATATTCGCGCCGATGGCGTCGCCGAGCAGGGAGATCGCAATCAATCCGGCGTCCAGTGATTGAATATTTTTGGCTCCTGACCATTCGGCCAATTCTATCTGAAGCTTAGAAACTTCAAATCGGGCATCGCGGTTACGGACAAATTGTCCGGTAATTGTTTCTTCACTGTTCAAAACGATATGTGTTGAGTCTTTGCCGATTAGAGCCTTACTCTCTGCGCCAAGAGAAGTGACAACATCACACGCTAAAACGAGATCGCTCGATTGTGCGGGTATACGTACAGCGCTTAAATCATCTTGCGTTTTCGCGATCCTAATATGAGACGTAACTGGACCACCGCGTTGCGCCATGCCAATCATATCAAGCGTCGAGCAACCTTTACCTTCGAGATGCGCGGCCATAGCCAAAACAGCGCCAATGGTGACGACGCCATTACCACCGACACCGGCTACAAAAATATTCCATGGCCGATCTAGCATTGGCTCGATTACGTTGGGCAAAGACTTTTCGAGCAATGCGACGAGATCGGACCCTTGAGGCTTTCTGAGTACACCGCCTTCAATGGTTACAAAGCTCGGACAAAATCCTTTAACGCATGAAATGTCTTTATTGCAGGAAGACTGATTGATCCGGCGTTTGGTGCCAAATTCGGTATCAAGTGGAACAACCGAAACGCAGTTGGATTTAATAGAACAATCGCCGCAACCTTCGCACACTTGCTCGTTGATCATGGCTCGAATATTTCGATCCACCATCGTGCCACGCTTTTGACGACGACGCTTTTCCGAAGCACAGGTTTGATCATAAATCAGCGCCGACGTTCCCTTAACCTCACGCAATTCGCGTTGAACGTGATCAATCTCATCACGATGATGAATCGTCGTGCCGGACGGGTATGATACGCCATTATGCCGCTCTAAATCCTCGGTAACAATCGCTATACGTTCAACGCCTTCTGCCCTCACCTGCCAGGCAATACGGTCTGGCGAAAGCGGCCCGTCATGCTTCTGCCCGCCCGTCATCGCCACGGCATCATTGAAGAGAATTTTATAAGTGATGTTGGTCTTCGCCGCGACATTCGCGCGAATGGCTAAAAGGCCGGAATGGAAATAGGTGCCATCACCAATATTTTGAAAAACATGTTGGGTCGGCACAAAAGGCGACTGGCCAATCCAATTAGCGCCCTCCGCTCCCATATGCGTGTAGAGTGAAATTGAGCGATCCATCCATAGGGACATCCAATGGCAGCCAATGCCACCCATGCCACGGCTGCCTTCAGGTATTTTTGTCGAGCTGCTATGCGGACAGCCTGAGCAAAAATACATCGAACGTGCAACCGTTGAAGGCTTTGCCAATTGCCGTTTCTGTTCAATCGATTCGAGGTCGACCAAGGTTGATTTTAAACCCGCATCATTCGTGAACCCTGATAGGACCTCGCCGATTACAGCTGCAATGCGAGAAGGTGTTAAATCGTCATGCGAAGGTAACCACAATGTGCCATCAGGACCCGACTTGCCATAAATTTTAGGGCGCTTATTGGTCGGCAAATCATAGAGCAAATCTTTAATTTGACCCTCGAGTAAAGGACGCTTTTCCTCAACAACCAATAAAGTGTCGAGCCCCTCGGCAAACGCGCGAAGTCCTTGCGGTTCAAGTGGCCAAACAAGGCCTACTTTATAAAGGGATAACCCGATATCGGCAGCACTCGCCTCGTCTATGCCAAGCCGATCAAGCGCTTGACGAACATCGAGGTAGGACTTGCCCGTTGTAACAATACCAACGCGGCGATGGGATGTTCCCATCTCCACGCGATCAATCCGATTAGCGCGAGCAAAGGCATGCACGGCGCGTAATTTATGGAGATGAAGTCGCCGCTCCTGCTCCTGAGGTGGATCGGGCCATCTAATATGCAGACCATCTTCCGGCGCATCAAAATCAGGCGTGACAAACTGACCTGCATCT
>DAIOVR010000065.1:11005-12239 GCA_036758905.1 Beijerinckiaceae bacterium
TAGCCCTTGCTTTTATCGACGCGCGATTGAACAAGCGCGAGGCGAATAAGGGCTTGCGTTCCATTCAGATAAATACGGCCCTGTTCAGCAGTATATTTATCGTCGAGATTAACATCTGCAATCGACATGGCTATTGGTGGATCCCTTTTCCGCCCCGATCATACATTTTCTGTCTTTTACGCCCTTAATTGGACGTCATGTCCATGCCCGTTAGATCGATGGCTGGTCTACGTCCAGCGATTAGGTCGGCCGTTATCCGTCCTGATCCGCATGACATGGTCCAACCAATATGGCCGTGGCCTGTGTTGAAATAGAGATTATCAAACTTCCCGCGTCCAAAAATAGGCGTTCCCTCCGGCGTCATTGGGCGTAAACCGGCCCAATAATCGGGCTTGTCGTAGTCAGCCGCATTCGGGAATAATTCTTTGATCGATTTGAGCATATGGCTGTAATCGGAAGGCCTATGGGATTTATCAAACCCCGCAAATTCAGCCGTTGCCGTCACCCGAAAACGGTCACCAAACCGCGCATAAGCGGTCAGATTATCCTCATCAACACCACCAAAACGCGGCACATTATTTGCGCCTTCAATCGGCAGTGTGACCGAGTAACCTTTAATCGGATAGATCGGTAAACGCGTACCCAATTGCTTTGAAAGTTGCGGACTAAAAACGCCGAGGCACATGACAAAGGAATCGGCGTTTAAAACACCATCGGCCAATCGAACCGCTGTCACCTTTCCGCCTGCTGTTTCAAACCCTAAAATCTCTGTATTATAACGAAACTCAACACCATGTTTTTCAGCGCATAGTTTTGCTAATTCACGTGTGAAAAGGCGCGCGTCGCCACTTTCATCCGATGGGCAATAGAGAGCACCTTTAAATTTATCTTTCACAGGATCAAGAGCAGGATCGAGTGCCGCTGCTTCTGCAGCCGATACGGGACGAATATCCAGCCCTTCTTCGGATAAAATCGAGCAATTCTTCGCACCCCGATCAAATGATTCTTGCGAGCGATACAAATACATCAACCCACCCTCGACGCGATGGTGGTTTATTCCTGTTTCGCTGATCAGCTTATCCAGCTGCTTTTGCGAATACATGCACAAATGAACTTTGCGTTTGGTATTGGTACGAGCGGCCTCAGCCGTACAGTTTTTTAAAAACAGCCATGTCCACCACCAAAGCTGCGGATCAAGGCTCGGTTTAAAGCGCAAGGCCGCGCTCTCATCCAT